>JAZQMU010000139.1:0-15429 GCA_045543595.1 Faecalimonas sp. | reverse complement strand
CATCTTTGGGAAATATAGTCTGAATTGACTGTTTGAATATTACTAAAATATTATACATTATTTTACTAATAATTAAAAGTATTTTTTTCTGTTGGTTGATTTGATTTTTCAGGAGTGTTATGATTAAAACCATATAAAACCTAAGGATGTGAATATATGACTATCAATGAAAAAGCATTACAAATGCACGAACTTTGGAACGGCAAGTTAGAAACTATTGCAAAATCAAAGGTGAATTCCCGAGACGATCTCTCCATTGCTTACACACCAGGTGTTGCAGAACCTTGTAAAGTAATTGCCAAAGACAAAGAGGCTGCATATAAATATACAATGAAAGCAAACACAGTAGCTGTTGTTTCCGATGGAAGCGCGGTTCTCGGCCTTGGAAATATTGGCCCACACGCAGCTATGCCTGTTATGGAAGGCAAAGCGGTTCTTTTCAAAGAATTTGGCGGTGTCAATGCCGTACCAATCTGCCTCGATACTCAGGACACAGAAGAAATCATCAAAACGGTGGTTCATATTGCTCCTGCTTTTGGCGGTATCAATCTGGAAGATATCTCAGCTCCTCGTTGTTTTGAAATTGAAGAACGCTTAAAAGAACTTTTGGACATTCCAGTATTCCACGATGATCAGCACGGTACTGCCATTGTTGTACTTGCTGGAATTATGAATGGTCTTAAAGTTGTTGGAAAGAAAAAAGAAGACTGCAAAGTTGTGGTAAATGGCGCTGGTTCTGCTGGTGTTGCTATCACAAAGCTCCTCTTAACTTACGGTTTCCCGCATGTGACCATGTGTGATATCAACGGTATCATTTCAGCTGAATCTCCTAATCTCAATTGGATGCAAAAGAAAATGGCTGAAGTAACTAACTTGGAACAAAAAAGCGGAACTCTTGCAGATGCACTCTGCGGAGCTGACATTTTTGTCGGTGTATCTGCCCCGAACATCGTTACAAAAGAAATGGTTGCAAGTATGAATAAAGATTCCATTCTTTTTGCCATGGCAAACCCAGTTCCTGAGATCATGCCAGATGTTGCAAAAGAAGCTGGTGCACGAATTGTTGGAACAGGACGTTCTGACTTTCCAAATCAGGTCAACAATGTGGTGGCATTTCCTGGTATCTTCAAAGGTGCTTTGGAAGGACGTGCATCACAGATTACAGAAGAAATGAAGTTGGCTGCTGCTTATGCCATCGCAGGCTTAGTTGCAGAAGAAGATTTACACGAAAACAACATCTTGCCAGAGGCATTTGACCCGCGTGTGGCAGAGGTTGTCAGCAATGCAGTAAAGGAATTGATTTCATGAAACGTTGGGGAGAAAAGCGCTATTACTCTCTTGATTATTATATAAAAGAAACATTTGGTGAAAAATTATATAAAATTGCTTTAGACGGAGGAATGACTTGTCCAAATCGAGACGGCACTTTAGGTTCACGTGGTTGTATCTTCTGTAGTGCTGGAGGTTCCGGAGATTTCGCCGGAGACCGAAAAGTTTCTATCAAGGAACAATTGGCTCAGGGAAAAGAATTAGTCAGCAAGAAACATACCGGTTCTTCTTACATTGCCTATTTCCAGGCTTATACCAACACCTACGCTCCCGTTTCTTATTTGGAAAAAGTTTTTACAGAAGCCATAGAGGAACCTGACGTAAAGGTGTTATCCATTGCCACAAGACCGGATTGTCTCTCTGGGGAAATCTTAAAGTTACTCGGACGTCTTAACCAGATCAAACCTGTGTGGGTGGAACTGGGACTTCAGACGATTCACAAGAAAAGTTCTGATTTTATCCGTCGTGGATACGAACTTGACGTTTTTGAGAAAGCAGTTTATGATTTGAAAGAGATTGGAGTTTCCATTATTGTCCATACGATTCTTTGCCTGCCAGGTGAAAGCAGATCGGATATGCTGGAGACTGTTCAATATCTTAACACGCTACCAATTGATGGAATAAAATTACAATTACTGCATATATTGAAGCATACAGACCTAGCTGATTCCTATAAAGACAAGCCGTTTTCTCTCCCTTCTATGGAAGAATATTTCGAACTTATAGGCGAACTTCTTTTACATCTTCGCCCGGATATCGTAGTCCACAGACTTACTGGAGACGGTCCAAAGTCGCTGCTTATTGCTCCACTATGGACAGGCAATAAACGTCTTGTGCTTAACAGCTTGCAGAAATATTTGAAAGAAGCCGACATATGGCAAGGAAAGGCGTATCTATGTCAGAAGCATTTACACTCTATAAATTAATCGTATTATACATGTTAGAGAAGGTGGATTTTCCACTTACAAACGGTCAGATTTCTGAGTTTATCTTAGATAAGGGGTATACGAATTACTTTTCTCTTCAACAGACTTTGTCTGAATTGGTGGAGGCAAACTTTATCCGCGAAGAAACAACTCATAACCGCACACTCTACCATTTGACAAACGAAGGTGAAGAAACCATCCAATTTTTCAAGAATAATATCTCTTCTGCTATCCAGTCAGATATTGACACATTTATCGCTGAGAAACGATATGAACTTCGAAATGAAGTTTCTGTGAAGGCAGACTTTTATCAGAATAAAAATCTGGAATACGATGTGAGATGCCAGATTATTGAAGGAGATACTTCTCTTATTGATCTTACAATCACTGTTCCTGCTGCTGAGCAGGCTGAGACAGTGGCAAATAACTGGAGAAAAAAGAATCAGGAAATATATGCCCAGATTATGGGAGAATTATTATAACAAAAAGGCGCAACTTTCAATGTGAAGTTGCGCTACTTTTTTAATCTCTGTTTCTTAGTCTTTCAAGTCGTTCCTTAATCCCTCTTTCATAACCAATCTCTGTTGGTTCATAGAATCGAGCATCTTTTATCTCATCCGGCAGATACTGCTGTTTCACGTAATGCTCTGGATAACTGTGAGCATACTTGTATCCGATACCATGTCCCAGCTTTTCTGCTCCACGATAGTGTGCATCCTGCAAATGCACTGGCACTGTCGTTCTTACATTTCTTACACTTTCAAGAGCCGCATCAATGGCTACGTAGGCTGCATTGCTTTTTGGCGCACTTGCAATGTAAGTTGCTGCCTGTGCCAGAATAATTCTCGCTTCCGGCATCCCAACGCGTTCCGCTGCCTGACAGGCAGATACTGCAACGGTAATAGCATGTGGATCTGCATTTCCCACATCTTCTGATGCACAGATCATCATTCTTCTGGCAATAAATTTAATATCCTCCCCTGCGTACAGCATCTTCGCTAGATAATAAACTGCTGCATCCGGATCAGAACCACGCATACTTTTTATAAAAGCAGAAATCGTATCGTAGTGGTTATCACCTGTCTTATCATAACGAACCACCCGTTTTTGAATACATTCCTGAGCCACATCCAAAGTGATATGTATCTTACCATCCTCGCTACGTTCTGTAGTAAGAATACCAAGTTCAACAGCGTTCAAAGCATTTCTGGCATCGCCTCCGGCGATATCAGCCAAGAATTCTAATGCTTCCTCGTCAATCTCTGCACGGTAACTTCCCATTCCTTTTACATTGTCATATACAGCACGCTTTAAAAGCGTCTTGATATCGTCTTTCGCCAAAGGGTGAAGTTCAAAGATACTGGAACGTGAAATTAAAGCTCCATTTACTTCAAAGTAAGGATTCTCTGTTGTTGCACCGATCAAAATCAAAGTGCCATCTTCCACAAATGGCAATAAATAATCCTGCTGACCTTTGTTGAAACGATGAATCTCATCCACAAAAAGAATAGTTCTTTTTCCGAACATTCCCATGTTGTCCTTAGCCTTCTGAACTACTTCCTCCATATCTTTCTTGCCCGCAACTGTGGCATTGATCTGCTGAAACTCTGCACTAGTTGTGTTGGCAATGACCTTTGCAAGAGTAGTCTTTCCTGTGCCTGGAGGTCCATAAAAAATGAGTGACCCCAGCTTATCTGCCTTGATAGCACGATATAATAACTTGTCTTTTCCGATAATGTGCTGTTGTCCAACCACCTCGTCTAAGGTTGTCGGACGAAGTCGTGATGCAAGAGGCGATTCCTTATCCGCCTTCTGTTCACGCATATAATCAAATAAATCCATATTTACAACTCCTTAATTCACTCCCGTAATATCGCGAATCACTTCTCCCGCGATCAAAAGTCCTGCAACTGGCGGCACAAAAGCGATACTTCCCGGAAGACTTCTTTTTACTCCAAGATCTTCTCCCGTCACTTTATCTGAAGTATCGATCGGCTTTTCTTCGGAATATAATACTTTCAAATGTCTAATGCCGCGATTTTTCAATTCTTTTCTCATTACTTTACAAAGCGGACAAACCGATGTCTTTGTGATATCTGTGATCTTAAACATCTCTGGATGCAATTTATTCCCTGTTCCCATACAGCTGATGATCGGAATCTCATTTGCGACTGCATACTCCACCAAAGCAAGTTTGGCAGTCACTGCATCGATAGCATCCACTATATAATCCACCTCTCTATCAAAAATCTCTGACAAATTTTCAGGTAAAATGAACTTCTCATAAGTGATGACTTTTGTCGTGTGACAAATATCATGAATGCGTTCTTTCATTAACTTTGTCTTGAATTCCCCTACTGTGCTCTGATAAGCAATAGATTGGCGGTTAATATTAGTCAGACTCACTTTATCGTTATCTACCAAAATCAAAGTGCCAACCCCGCTTCTCGCCAAAGCTTCGATGCAATGGGAGCCTACTCCTCCAACACCAAGCACCATGACCGTAGCCTCTTTTAAACGACCGAGTCCTTCTTTTCCTATCAAAAGTTCTGTTCTTGAAAATTCATGTATCATAAGGTTTCCTCTTTTCTTTACTGACTTTAGAATACCATTTTTTGTTCTCCTCGTCACTATCTAGTTTTCCCTTGCACACAAATTTTAATAGTGTTAAAATACTCTGGTATATTTACAAACAGGAGGAAATTTATGCCAGAAACAGTCGTAAAAGAAAACAAAATGGGTGTCATGCCAATTCCTAAGTTGTTGATTACAATGTCCCTGCCAATGATCATATCCATGCTCGTGCAGGCCTTATATAATATCGTAGACAGCATGTTCGTTGCACAATTAAACGAGACGGCTCTTACTGCCGTATCCTTAGCCTTTCCAGTACAGAATCTTATGATCGCTGTAGCTGCAGGTACCGGAGTCGGCGTAAATGCACTTTTGTCCAGAAGTTTAGGCGAACGCAAGCTGGATGAAGCCAACAAGATTGCCACTAATGGTGTGTTCCTTGCGCTTTGCAGTTATGTCCTATTTGCAATCCTTGGATTAGTTGGCTCTCGTATCTTCTTTGAAATGCAGACAACTGACCAGCAGATCATTGAATATGGTACACAGTATCTGTCCGTTATCACAATAGCTTCACTTTTTATTTTCCTTCAAATTATATACGAAAGACTTTTGCAATCTACAGGCAAAACGATTTTTAATATGATTACCCAAGGAACTGGAGCTATTATCAACATCATTCTCGACCCAATCCTCATTTTCGGATGGTTTGGTCTTCCAGCCATGGGGGTTATCGGTGCCGCTGTTGCCACTGTAATTGGACAATTCGTTGCGGCCCTTTTAGGAGTATTTTTCCACAATAAGTTCAATCATGAAATTACTGTAAAAGCGAGAGGCTTTAAACCAAATGGACAGGTAATCAAAAACATCTATAAAATTGGTGTTCCGTCTATCCTGATGCAGTCCATCGGTTCTGTTACAACATTTGCTATGAATAACATTTTATTAATGTTCTCATCAACTGCTGCGACGGTATTCGGTGTATATTTCAAATTACAAAGTTTTATCTTCATGCCAGTCTTTGGTCTCACAAACGGTATGATTCCAATCGTTGCTTATAACTATGGCGCTCGCAACAAAAAACGTATCTATGCAACATTGAAACTTAGTATTATCATTGCCGTAAGCATTATGATTGTTGGTATGGCTGTATTCCAGTTATTCCCAGCCATACTGCTTTCACTGTTTGATGCGTCGGAACATATGATTGCTATCGGTGTCCCTGCACTTCGTACAATCAGTTTAAGCTTTATATTTGCCGGATTCTGTATCATCTCAAGCTCCATGTTCCAGGCATTAGGAAATGGGGTATACAGCTTAATCATGTCAATGTGCAGACAATTATTTGTAATCATTCCGGTTGCTTATGTATTTGCAATTACAATTGGACTCGATGCTGTATGGTTTTCATATCCAATCGCAGAGATTGCATCTGTGACAGTATGCGTCATATTGCTGAAACGAATCATCAAACAAAAAGTGGAAAATTTAGAAAACTAGGTTTTCTTCAACAAAAAACGTTCAAGAAACATATGCTTCTTGAACGTTTTTATCATATCTCATATCATCAACTATTTATTATCCCAATAAATTTCATCGCTTCCGATTACTTTTGAAGTAAATGGTGTATTGTCACCTTTCTTATAGTGTTCTGTTGTTTTAAATACATACTTCATACCTATGTAAAGAAGTGGAATGTTGGCAAATACGATCAGGATATTACCCAAATCTGAAATTGCCCAAAGATTTCCGAGTTCCATTCCTGCAATTGAACAAAGAATACCAAATCCTGCAATTGCAATTCCCAAAATACGGATTGTATTGATAAATGATTTCTTTGTACTGATTCTGTTTGCCGCAATTTCTGAGAAACTGATCATACCGATCAGACATGTCAATGCAAATAAACAGAAACAGAATGTGATCAATAATGTTACAAATACTCCAATTGCTCCTGGTGCTAACTCACCTGCTGAAGCAAGGAATTTTGGAAGTCTGTCCATCGCCATAAATGCTTCGGACTCTGCACCTGTCCAAAGATGTGCCATAACTACTACAAAACCAGTTAATGTACAGATAACGATTGTGTCTAAGAATACACCGATCGACTGAACAACACCTTGTTCTGCTGGATGCTCTGCATCTGCTGCTGCAGCTGCCATTGTAATTGTACCTTGACCAGCTTCATTTGACATAAGACCACGTTTAACACCTTGAGCCAATGCCACCCCAAATGCTCCGCCAAATATTGCTTCTGGTTTAAATGCTCCGCCAAATACTGCTTTGAAGAAATATGGAACTGAATCAAGATTCATTATAATAAGCAACAATACAACGATCACATAAACAACCGCCATGACTGGAACCATCTTGTCTGTCACTTTTGTTACTTTCTTAATACCACCGAAAGCAACATATGCTGTAAACGCAAGTAAAACAACTGCAATCACATAATATACAATTGAATTTGTATCGATTGATGTTCCTGTAACGATTTCTGCCATCTGACCGATAGAAGAAACTACATTAAAGCCTTGCGCTGGAAGACAACACATTGCGTAGATGATATACATCAACGATAACGCAACACCTGCAATCGCACTATTTTTTAATAACTTTTTAGCATAAAATGGAAGCCCTCCGACAAACTCATCACCCTTCTTTTCTTTAAAAATCTGTGACAATGTTGCTTCCATGTATGCTGTTGCCATACCAAAAAATGCTGAAACCCACATCCAGAAGATTGCACCTGGACCACCAACTGCAATAGCACCGGTTACCCCAAGAATATTACCTGGTCCTACACGCATGGCTGAACTCAGGAAGAATGCTGCCAATGGTGAAATTCCTGTTTCAGCAGCTTTCTTATGTGTTAAAATCTTGATACCCTTTTTGAAATGTGTCACTTGAATAAATCCTGTTCTGAACGAAAAGAAAATTCCTGATCCCACCAATAAAATGATAGCCAACGAGAAATTTCCGATTATTGGAATCTTCGAATACCATTCAAAGTTTGTTGGAAAATCCCAAAAGAAATCAGATACAGGTGTAACAAACGCGAAAAAATTATTGATAGCACTAATAATTTGTTGCATAATACTCCTCCTACTCACACTTTCTATAAGACCATTTTACTCTCCCGCCATAGCATAAAACACAGAAATAGTGCTATAATTATTGCAAATAATGCTTTTTTATGCCATATTTAGTATATAAACAAAAAAGGAATGACTAAATATGGAAAAACAATACGAAGAAAAAGGATACTTATACGAAAATTTCAAAGTGTTTTATTTGGAAGGTTTGGCAGAACGTGAAATCAAATATCATAACCACAACTTTGATAAACTGATTTTCTTTTTTGAAGGAGACGTAGAGTACACGATCGAAGGAAAATCTTATCATCTTCTCCCTAATGATATTATCCTTGTCCCTCGTGGGGATTCCCATAAAATCAAGGCCGGAGGGAAATATAATCGTTTAGTCATCTATATATCCCCTGAATTTATCAGCAGTTTTGAGGATAAAGAGACTTCTCTCCGCGATTGCTTTGAATATGCTGTCAAACAACATTCTCATGTATTCCGCATCAGAAAAATTAGTGAAAACAACCTGTTGCAACTAGCACAATCCCTACGTGATTCCATTCATGAAACAAAAGAATTTTTTGTCTTGTATCAGCAAACCTTACTGTTACAGCTTTTGATCGCACTCAATTCAAAATTAAAAAACCACGCTATATATGATGTGGATAGTAAAAAAAGCAATGAAAAAGTTGTAGAACTCATTCATTACATTAATGGTCATCTCACAAGCGACATGGATATTGATTCTCTTTCACAGAGATTCTACATTTCCAAATACTATATGATGCGCCAGTTCAAATCCGAAACTGGTTACACCATAGGAAACTACATCACGCAAAAAAGACTGCTTCTCGCCAGAGAATTATTAAAACAAGGACAATCCGTTACAGAAGCATGTCTTAATGCCGGGTTTCGCGATTACTCTACTTTTTCACGCGCATACAAGCAACAATTCGCAGAAACGCCTTCTGCTTTCAAAATAAAATAGGGAGTCAACGCTCCCTATTCTTAATATAATGAACTGTATATTTCTTCCATGATATCCACATTAAACTTCACATAACTTTGATTCAGGAGTCTTTGCTGTCCAGCTTCACAGCTTTCTGCAAATACTCGCGCTTCTTCCGGCTTCATGCCATACTCGCGGAGTGGTTTCTTCTCAATAATCTTTCCAAGCACATTTGCCATTTCTTTATACACGTCAGCAACATCACATTTCAATACGTCCGCCAAGAATCCGTTCAATTCCACTAAATCCCCGTCCGGTTTTAACTCAGTATACTTTTGAAATACTGCAACTAAAAACTGATAGTTTGCTTCTCCGTGAGCCACATGGTAAGTACCGCTTAACGGATAAGACATTGCATGCACCGCACCTGTACCGGCGTTTGCAAATGAAATTCCAGCAAGATTGCTTGCGATCAAGAAATCCCCAAGCAATGCCTTTCTCACTTCTTCTCCGCCTTCGATTACCTTTTTAAATCCATCCAGAATCATCTTCATTGCTTCTTTTGCAAACATTCTTGTGTACAAGTTTGCTCTTGGTGACACATAGGATTCAATGGCATGGATAAATGCATCAATGGCGCTTGTTGCAAAGAAATGGTATGGCAGTTTTTCCAAAAGTTCTGGAATCAATACTGCATAATCTGCATAGATAATATCATCCGCCAAACCCAATTTTGTTTGAAGTTGCGTCAATTCCACAATAGATACATTTGAAACCTCTGAACCAGCACCACAGGTTGTTGGCACTGCAATCAGTTGTCTCTTACGAATCAACTCTACTTTTCTTTGGTAGATATCAGCACACTTGGCATTCGAATCAAGCACAAGAATCTTCGCCATATCAATCACGGCTCCGCCACCGATGGCAAACACTCTGTTACAATCTAATTTACGAAAATCGTCTAAAAGAGCGTCTAACATGAGATCTGTCGGCTCACTTTTTCCGTAATCTCCTTTGAATCGAACTTCTGCGCCTTCGCAAAGTCCCTCAAAATAACTATCGTAAATTGCTTTGCTTGCAAGGATAAAATCGCCCTTGCCAATTTTAAATTCTTTTATAAAGTCTGCTGCTTTATCAAAATGTTGAACTTGTGGTCTTTCCTGAAACACTTTCATACTATTTACCTCTTGTTGTCTTTTTCTTTTTAACGCTATATCCAAAAGTTCCAATTTGCTTTCCTAAGCTTCTGTATTCACCATGAGAATAAACGATAAGACCTGTTTCATTCAGACAAAATTTCCCTGTTTCATTCATATACTCATCGCTCACTTGCACTGACACCACTTCTGCCATGAACATATGATGGCTGCCAAGTTCTTTGACTTCCGTAACCTTACACTCAATATTCACTGGACATTCTTCAATAATTGGTGCATAGGAAAGTGCATTTGCTTTCCCCTTTGTAAGCCCTGTTTCTTTCCATTTATCCACATCACGTCCAGAACGGACACCGCAATAATCTGTTGCATTCACCAATGCTTCTGTTGTCAGATTCAGTACGAACTCTCCCGATTCTTTGATCATACCGTAAGAATAACGTTCTGGTCTTACTGAAATGTATAGCATCGCTGGATTTGTACAGATTGTCCCTGTCCACGCGATTGTAATGATATTTGTATTTCCTTCTTTATCGCCCACACTTACCATTGCTGCTGGAAGCGGGTACACCATATTTCCTGGTTTCCACGTTTGTTTTGCCATAATCTCTCCTATTGCTGTAATGCTACTACCAAAGCTGGAATCAATTGTTTCTTACGCGAAATCACACCCGACAGATGAATTTCTCCTATATCCGCAGGAAGATCAAATGCCTTAACAATCTGTTCTTTCGCTCCTTTTCCATAGCATATTAATTCTGTTGATTCTTCTATAATGTTTGTAAGCATATAAAATACACGATCTAATCGATGGGTATTCGCCGCTTCTGCAAAATAAGGGATAAGACGTCCCTTAATTTCCTGCAATTCTTCAACGTTCATGGAATTGATCTGTCCCACGCCAAATTTCACATCTCCAACTGTAAAATATTTAAAATCTTGATAGAAAACCTCTTCTGTTGTCTTACCTCTTAGATTGCTTCCTGCTTTAAACATATTCTCTGCAAGTTCTACCATGTTCACATCCGCGATCACAGCCAATTCTTCTGCAGCCTTTTTATCTAACCATGTGCATGTTGGTGAACGGAATAACAACGTGTCTGAGATAATTGCAGCACATAGAAGCCCTGCCATCGTTTTATCCGGCTCGATTCCATTTTCCTTGTACATATCATATATGATCGTGGCTGTACATCCGACTGGAACGTTTCTGAAATATACAGGCCCCATAGTTTCCAAATTTCCAATTCTATGGTGATCAATGATTTCCAAGATTTCTGCTTCTTCGATCCCTTCTACAGTCTGTGTCTTTTCATTATGATCTACTAATATCACTTTTTTCTTTTTTGCATCCATCAAACGTCTGCTGGAAATAAGTCCAAAAAAGTTGCCCTTTTTATCTATGATCGGATAGTTTCCAGAATGTTGTTTTGACACAATCTCTTTTACGTCATCTACATAATCTGTCGTTTTAAATACGATCAATCCTTCTTTTTGCATAAAATGCTTAACTGGAATACTTTGATTAATAAGTCTGGACACTGTAAACGTGTCGTGAGGTGTTGTAATTACAACAATATCTCTTTCCTCTGCCATCTTTCTAATTGTCTTAGATACTTTTGCATCCTGACAAATCACAAGACAACTTGCATTTAATTCAATCGCACAAAGCTGTGATTCATAACGATTTCCTAAAATAACGAGATCATCTTCTTCTATGTATTCTTCCATCAAATCTGGACTTGATGCTGCAATGGCAACTTTTCCTTGCACAAAATAATCTTCTGGATTGCCACATACAACTTCTCCATCAATCGTCTCCACGATATTCTTATACTGCGTTTTTGCCTGTGCCAAAATATGACTGTCATATACGTCCATATATGAAGTCGCGATATCTTCTGTAGTAATAACGCCTTCTAAACGGTTGTCTCTAGTAATTGCGATCGTATACGCACTTTCTGCTTTCATACGTGCCCACGCTTCCTTGATCGATGTATTACTTCGAATACTTTCTATACGATTCACATCCACATCCTTCAACTGAATCTTGACATCAGCCAAAAGTTTTGGAGCTTCCACGCAAAAATGTTCCAGTACATACTGGGTTTCTTCATTCAGCATACCCGCACGTCTTGCATGATAAGTACTAGTTCCTTTTTCGATCCTATTCTTCAGATTTGCATACGCAAGTGCTGAACAGATGGAATCAGTATCTGGATTTCTATGTCCTACAATATATACCTTGTTTTTCATATAGAGCACCTCCGTTTTTCTTAATTATAGGTTGCCATTTTTCAGAGATTTTGTCAAATTATTTCATCTCAATCACTACCCAAAATTCAAAAATATGTTATACTAAATTCATCTAAAATTCAGTGAGAGGTATCTATAAATGAGCGAAGAATTATTACAAGTTGAAACAATGGCTGATTACGAAGATCATTTCGATGATGCAAATCCTTGGAACATGGTCATCAGTTACATGAACAAAAAAACGGTACTTCATGTTAAGATTGAAGGCATGGTAAATGGCGGTGTTATTGCAATCGTGGAAGGCATCCGCGCATTCATTCCTGCATCTCAGTTATCATTATCTTATGTAGAAAATTTGGAAGATTATTTACTCCAAGAAATCGATGTGCAAGTTATTGAAGCTGACCAGGCAGAAAACAGACTTATTTTATCTGCACGTGGTCTCTTAAAAGAAAAAGAACGTAAAGAAAAAGAGGCTTTGATTGAAAGTGTAAAAGTCGATTCTGTTGTTAAGGGAACTGTCGAATCTCTTCAAAATTATGGTGCTTTTGTTCGTTTGGAAAATGGTCTTTCTGGGTTACTTCACATTTCTCAAATTTCAGATAAACGTATCAAAAAACCTGGTGATGTGTTATCGGTTGGACAAGATGTAGAAGTTAAGGTAATCGGAATAAAAGACGGCAAGATCAGTTTAAGCATGAAAGCTTTGATTGAACCAGAAGAAGAAGTGATCGAAGAAGTGGAAATTCCTGTTGCTGAAAACATTGGAACAAGCCTTGGAGATTTATTCAAGAACATCAAATTGTAATGAACAAAGGCATGTATGTTTTATCGCATACATGCCTTTTTCTTATTCATCAAATCCTACTGCAAGATAAAAACCTCTGTCTGTCTCTCGGATTTCGTTGATGATTCCTTTATCTGATTTTATTCTTTGATTGCTTCGGTAGATTCCCGACATTGCTACAGACGGCTCTACGATATAACTGTAGAGACTACCGTTTACTCTTTCTGTAACCTTCACTTCCTGTCCTTCCACAACCAAGCCTTTTCGTTCCATTTTAAATAACTCTTCACGCATTCTGCTACACCATTCCCACAAACTCTTCTGAAATATCTGTTGGAATAGAAACACCTGGAAGCTCATTTGGATGTACCTTTCCAGTTTGAATTGCCTCTGCTTTAACTGCTGAATAGAATTCTGCCAAAGTCGCCTGCATATATGGATTTACATAGAAAATATTAAGTAAGCCAGCTGTAAATACACCCAAGATATTCCAACCAATGAAAGATAACTCCAATACGAAAAGCTCCCATTTATGACCTTTCATCATATCCTGACTCATCTTAAGCACACGGTCTTTATCCAAGTCCGTATTTTCTGCCAAAATATAAGGCACTAACGCATATGCGAAGTTTTTAATAATACCCGGTATTACAAACAACAGTGACCATAAGAAAGTATGAAGGTTTTTCAAAAACATAACTAATACAGTTGTTCCGTATCTTCCACCTCTGAATCCATAGAATAATTGTCCGAATTCTGTCTTATGTTCTCGGTTCTCTATAAAATATCGATTACATCCTACTGTAACCACATTGGATACCAAGATACTAAGTGCAATTCCAAGAACCAAAGCAACCAAAAAAACAGCTCCAAAAATGGCCCAAACATATGGTGGAATTCCAGCAAGCAATGAACCTATGATACCACCGATATCTTCAACGGAAAAATCGTCCTGCATATATGGGTAAAACTCATCATAATAAGGCCCCAAACCGTCAACCGTAAAATCATTATCCTCAATGTTCATATTCGTATCATTGCCACTTGCACTAGTACTTAATGAACTTCCATTTGCAATACCACCAAGTAACATCGCCACTACACAAACCGCAACACAAATCCAGTAATTTCTCTTAAATGCAATTTTGCCATTTTCTTTCAACAGCTTACGTGTCCACATTACTTACTCCCCCTTTTGTATTTTTCCAAGTAGTCAATTTCCGCTGGGTCTATTGCTGTCATTGGGTTTTCTAAAAATGATTTCACTTTCCTTTGACGTCGTTTAATAACTTCGCCTAATGTATTGTAAAACCAAAATGAATATGAATAAATTTTACTTATCTTTCCAAGGCGATCTTTTACAGTTTTATCATAGAAAGTTCCGCCCACTTCAAATTGCTGTTTCTTACGAAATGCAGAAATCAGTTCTGATTCTGTTTTGTAATGTCCTGGAATGATCGTATAAGCTCTTCCTGCCGCAATTGGATTGTGAGCATCACTGCCTGCAATCCCAATCTTACCATGATTCTGGGCAAGTCGGAGGGCTTTATCATTCGACACAGCTGATTCGCAAGAATTAAATACTTCTACAAAATCAAAACGTTCCATAATTTCAGGATTTCTATAATAGCATTTTGTTCCTGTAAAACTCATATAAGGTTCTCCACAAGGATGGGCAGGACCCAAAATTCCACCATTACGGTGAACAAAGTCGACAAGAACTGATGCTGGCAAACCTTTCAGTTCCAACAATCTCATCTTTACACCTTGTGGCATAATAACTAAAATATGTCCTGCATCTGACGTATCATATTCAATTCCTTTAAACACAACAAAATCAGGATGTTTTTTGTGCAAGGTATTCTTCCAATGGCGATATCCATTATAAGAATCGTGGTCTGTAACAACCATGCCATCAAACCCATCTTTTTTCAAAACTTCTATAAATTCATCCAATGTGATCTTGCTGTCTGGTGAACCTTCTTTCACATGGCAATGCATATCCAATTTCATAAAGTTTCCCCCTATGATCATACTTTATATAATTATACAACTTTGCCATCAAACTATCAATGAATTTTCCTTAGTGCGGTTTAAAACCTTCACCTCGCACCTGACTTGCTTCCATTGTCACAAGAAAGGCCTGTGGATCAACTTCTTTTACTGCATTGTGTACCATGTGCATCTGCTTATTGTTACATGCGCACATCACAACCGCTTTATCTAATTTCGAGTAACTTCCAACACCTTTTAAGATAGTTGCTCCACGCTGTGTCAACTCATCAATCTTTTCTGCAATCTCATACCCTTTATCAGTAACCACTAATGTCAATTTACCGGCATCAAGACCGTACATCACCTTATCCAC
>JAZQMU010000138.1:0-4442 GCA_045543595.1 Faecalimonas sp. | reverse complement strand
TGAAATCGACGATATTCAGTTCTATATGCTAGAAGGAATTTCTTTAGATGAATATGAATTCTGGGGAAGAAGAGACTTCCGCGGAAAAGACCCACAGTATCTTTCTTTTGCAGCAGTTGTGGCACATCAACTTTACGGTTGGTATAAGAGCAACAAGTTCTGCGGTAAATGTGGCACGATCATGAAACATAGTGATAAAGAAAGAATGGTGTACTGTACTTCTTGTAAGCAGATGGTATATCCAAGAATCAATCCTGCAATTATTGTTGGTGTTACTTGTGGAAACAAGATTCTGATGTCTAAGTACAAAGGACGTACTTACAAGAAATATGCGCTCTTAGCTGGCTTTATCGAAATTGGTGAGACGGTAGAAGAAGCAATCAAACGAGAAGTATACGAGGAAGTTGGGCTTCACGTGAAGAACTTTACTTATTATAAGAGCCAGCCATGGCCATTTTCCGATTCCCTTCTTTTAGGATTCTATGCAGAAGTGGAAGGTGATGAGCGAATCACAAAGATCGATGAAGATGAACTTGCTCTGGCAGAATGGTTTGAGAGAGAACTGATACCAGTGGATGATCCGGAAATCAGTTTGACAAACGAGATGATATTAAACTTCAAATATAGAGGATATGGGAATTAATCCCATATCCTTTAATTTTTCCTTAATTCACTGTGTGACGTTGACTTTTATTTTGGCAAACGTTAAGATGTTATGTAGGAAAAAATGGATTTTTAACAGTAAGGGGAAAAACTTTGAGATTACATACAAAAAACACTGGCAAAAGAATCGTAATCTGCTTTGTAACACTCGTAATGTTATTGGGGATCATATTACCGAGTTTGCCAGCCAATGCGGCTACAAAGAAGATTGCAAATCTTACAGGCGATCTGACTGTGAGAGAAGAACCAAATACCAATGGTAAGTTTTTAGGATATGTGTATAAAGGGGAAACATATACTATTTTAGATGAAGCGTGGGATAATCGAACACCACCGGTTAAATGGTACAAATTGGACCTGAATGGGAAAAGCGGATGGGTTTCTTCACTGTATGTTACAGTGACAGAGGTTCAGGATAATCCTGCACCAACACCGACACCTGATCCGGACTTTGAAACATCTTTACAGGCGTTTCCAGAAACCTATAGGGAACCGTTGAGAAACCTGCATGCTTTATATCCAAATTGGAAATTCGAAGTGCAAAATACAGGACTTGACTGGAATACTGTGATTCAGGAAGAATACAAACTTGGCAGAAATTTAGTATATAAAACAAGTATTACATCATGGAAGTCTACACAACAAGGTGCCTATAATTGGGAAACCGGCAAGTGGATCGGATTAGATGGTGATAGTTGGCATGCGGCATCCAAGGGAATTATTGAACATTTTATGGATCCACGTAATTTCTTGGATAAGACGAATATTTTTCAGTTCCTGAAACAAAGTTATAATGCGGGAAGTCTTAACGAAGAACAACTGGCGAAGAAAAAAGCTGAGCTGACCTTGATGGTGCAAGGTACATTTTTGGCGGGAACATATGTGGAAGGTGATAAGACGGTTGCGTATGTTGACACGATTATGGAAGCAGGAAAGCAGTCAGGAGTATGTCCGTTAACATTAGCGTCTATGATCATACAAGAACAAGGCGTAAATGGAACTGGAAGATGTATTTCGGGAACCGTTTCAGGATACGAAGGATATTACAACTTCTTCAATGTGGGTGCTTATGCATCAGGTTCCATGAGTGCAGTGCAGAGAGGTCTCTGGTATGCTTCTGGCAGTGGTTCTAATGCAACATCATACAACAGACCATGGAATACAAGAACGGCTTCTATCATTGGCGGTGCCATGTATTATGGAAAGAACTATGTATCAGTTGGGCAGGACACAATGTACTTGAAAAAGTATAATGTTCAAGGGTCTAATATATACAATCATCAATATATGACAAATGTAGAAGGTGCAGCTAGTGAAGGAAAGCACATTGCTGATGGATATAATGAAACATCAAGAACAGCGGCACTTGTGTTCAAGATTCCGGTATTTAAGAATATGCCGGGAACACCACCTGTAAAACCAACAGGAAATAAGAATCCAAACTATATGTTAAAGTCGATTGGCATATCAGGATATAGCTTGACGCCGACATTTAATATTTATGAAACGAATTATGCTATTACAGTTCCTTATGGAATTTCGAATGTGAAGATTGATGCAATGCCTGTTGCAAGTACAACAACGGTAAGCGGTGCGGGTAATCAGGAATTAAAGGTAGGTAACAATGTATTTACGATCACGTCGACTGCGGAAAATGGAGAAGCGAGAACCTATACATTGACTGTAGTAAGACAGGCTGAAGCGGTGGTTGGAAAGGTCAGTGTTGCAAGTACAACTTTTGTGCTCAATACGAATTCTACTATCACTGGTATCAAGACATTTCCATTAAAAGCAGTAGATTTCCTTGGTAATTTATCTGTGACAAATGGGTCTGCAAGCATTGCGAATGCTGATGGAACAGAAGTGACAGGAAATGTGGGGACTGGAGATCAGGTGAAAGTATATGACAGCAATAGAGTGTGTCAGTATACATATAATGTTGTTATTTATGGGGATGCCAACGGAGACGGAATAATTAATGCCAAAGACTTGCTGGTGATTCAGAAGAATAATATCAAGGTAAAAGAATTGGAAGGCGTTTATCTGACTTCGGCAGACGTGAATCGTGATGGAAGGGTAAATGCGAAAGACTTGCTTTTAGTACAGAAGAATAATATTAAAATAAGTTCAATTGAACAATAGGGAGAAAATAATGAAAAGAATGAAGAAACTTGGGGTTTTACTATTATGTATATGTATGCTTGTATCATGTTTTCCAAGGGAAGTGTTTGCGGCTTCAGCAAGTGTCAGTGTATCAAGCGGTTCTGCTAATGTAGGAAGCACTGTTACAGTGACATGTACAGCATCTATGTCAGGAGCAGATATCGGTGGTGCCGATGTGACATTGCAATATGACCCATCAGCTCTTACAGTTAACAGCTGTTCCAGTGGGGCAAATGGTGGTTCAGGAAGTGTTTACTACAGTGCTGCGGCATCGAATGCCGGACAGAGTTCTCTTAGTTTCACAGTTACATTTAGTGTATTAAAGGAAGGTGCTCATAGTGTGAGTGTCACTTACGCAGATGTATATGACTGGGAAACAGCGGAATCTGTTTCTCCAAGTACAAGTGGTGGTTCAGTGACAGGTGTTGCTGAAACAACTCCAGAACCAGAACCAGAACCAGAGAAACCGGAAGAAAAGCCAGAAGAAAAGCCAGAAGAAAAGCCGGAGGAAAAGCCGGAGGAAAAGCCGGACGAACCAGAAAAAGATAAAAACAGTAAATTAAAATCATTGCAAGTATATCCAGGAACATTAAAGCCAGGATTTGATGCAGGAACAACTTCTTATACAGTGGAAGTTGACAGTGATGTAACTTCAGTGACAATTACAGCGGCAGCATCAAGTGACAAAGCAAAGGTAAGTGTTTCAGGAGGAAAAGATTTAAAACTTGGTGATAACGCAGCCAAAGTAGTTGTAACTGCTGAAAACGGCAACACAACGGTTTATAAGATCAATATCGTCTGTGGTGAAGTTGAAAAGATCAATATTGGAGAAAACATATATACGATTGATGAAACATTTTCGGAAGAAGCAATTCCTGCAGGTTTTGCAAAAGGTGAAGTGACTTACAATGAACGTCAATATGCAGGCGCTTGGAATGAAAATAAGACGATGGCGCTTATGTGTCTGAAAGGTGCAGAAAAAGGAACATTTTTCTTGTATGACCAAAGTACACAAGCGTTTTCCGGATTTTTGCCATTGAAAATTACAGAAGAAAAAACAGTATATCTCATTCCAATCGACGAAACAGCGGCGGAATTTGAAGGATATGAAAAGACTACTGTGAAGGTTGGAGCGGCTGAACTTTCTGCATGGAAACTGGATGACGAATTCAGTGTTGTGTGTGCAAAAGATATAAATGGAGAAAATGTATTATATCGCTACGACAGTGTGGATGGAGTATATCAGAGATATGTAGTGATTGAAGAAGTGGTGGTTGAACCAGAGGTGGAGGAACCACCAGTTGAAGAGCCAGAAGAAGAACCAACATTCTTAGAAAAAAATCATCTTTATATCATCATTGGTCTTGGAAGTTTCAGTGTGGTGTTACTTATCACGGTAATCATACTTGCGGCAACGCGTAAGACAAGACGTGGAAAAGGAAAGGCAAGAGAACGCCGTAAAGCAAAAAAAGAGATGGATGAGTCGAAAGATGTAGAAGTAGTTCTTAACTTTGACGAAGAGGAATAATAAAAAATAGTTCGCAGTAACAGGTCTAATGTCGTTATGACAGGAGATTTTGAAAACCTGTAATGAAAGGATACAGTTTATTTTTTAG
>JAZQMU010000137.1:0-2447 GCA_045543595.1 Faecalimonas sp. | reverse complement strand
CTCCGTCAACTTCCAGACAAGTAATCCACGGATATTCCATTCTTTTTATCTGAGCATCTTCCGCAAAAGATAATCCCTTTGCTGGATAATACACTTTTCCTAATTCAGTTTCTTCCACCAGATAACCTTCCGAGCACATGGTTTCTTCATCCTTGTCGGTAAAACTTACCAACACCTCCCAATATGGAGGAGCACATCAGCTGGTGTGCTGTTCCAAGTATAAAACAATATGCTTCCATTCGTATTTGAGCATGTATTCTTTTAATTGTTCATTTATTGAAATCATGTTATTCCACCACATCAATCTGACACATCTTCATTGTTGTAAGAGCCGCTTCATGGGATGCTGGTGTCACACCTGCACAACATTTTGCATCTACTTTTATTTCAACTTCTGGGAAATTTGCTTTTAAAATCATTGCATTTGAAACCACACAGATGTCCGTGCATAGGCCGATCATTTCAATTGAGAATTCCTCTTCTCCTGCCAATTCATCTAAAATTTCTGGCAATATTACTGAACCAAATGTTGGTTTTTCTACTTCAGAATATTCCTTTCCATCCAATGCAGCTTGCACTTTTCTGTCAAGCATCCAACCTTCTGTTTCTTTGATACAGTGTGGCACAGGAAGTTTTTCGCCTTCACTAGTCTCCATGTAATCCTCAAAATGAGTGTCATATGTCACAACGATGTGACCGTCAAAACTGTTAATCTTATCTACAACGTTATCAACGATCGCAACTGCCTCTGGAGTGCCAAGAGCACCGTCAACAAAATCTTTTTGCATGTCTACTACGATTAAAAATTTCTTCATAACTCGTCCTCCTGTTTTAAAAAGGGACTTCAAATGAAGCCCCTTCTATATTATTATTTCAACGAATCAACTGCTGCTCTTTCGATCACAAGTCCTGCTTTGTATCTTTCGATAAATGCATTAAATCCTGCTACATCTTCTACATCTGGTTCAATTGTTGTGCTTTCTGCATCTGCAAAAATCTTGTTTTCAAGGTAATCACAAAGCGCTTCCCCGTCTTCTTTCCAGATCATATACGCTGCAAGTACGGCAATACCCCAAGCGCCACCTTCACCTGCTGTCTTCATAACAGAAACTGGAGTATTAAGAGCTGCTGCGAGTGCACTTTGTCCTACACCTTCTGTCTTGAAAAGACCACCGTGACCAAAGATGCGGTCTACTTTCACACCTTCATTTTCAATCAGGAGATCGTTACCAACCTTGATTGCTCCGAGAGATGTGAAGAGATGTGTTCTCATAAAGTTTGCAAGTGAGAACTTACAGTTTTGTTCACGTACAAATAATGGACGTCCTTCTTCAAAATGAGTAATATGTTCTCCTGAGAAATAGTTGTATGCAAGAAGTCCGCCACAATCTTTGTCGCCTTCTAAAGCCTTGTTATAAAGACCACCATACAATCTATCCATATCCATTTCGATACCAAATGTATCGCAGAATTCTTTAAAGATATTTACCCACGCATTTAAGTCAGATGTACAGTTGTTACAGTGCACCATAGCAACTGAATTTCCTTCTGGTGTTGTAACAATATCAATTTCTGGATAAACTTTTGAAAGTTTCTTTTCTAATACGATCATTGAGAATACAGATGTACCTGCTGAAACGTTACCTGTACGAACTTTGATGCTGTTTGTTGCAACCATGCCTGTACCTGCATCACCTGCTGGTGGACACATTGGAATGCCAGCACAAAGAGTTCCAGTTGGATCAAGAAGCTTTGCACCTGCTTCAGTGAGCACGCCTGCTTTTTCGCCTGCCACCAATGATTTAGGTAAGATTTCACCTAATTTCCAAGCATAACCCTTATCTGCGATATTAGCATCAAATTTCTCAAGCATATCTACGTAATATGTCTTTGTTTCAGCGTCAACTGGGAACATACCAGATGCATCGTCAACTCCAAGAACCTTTTCACCTGTAAGCATCCAGTGAACATAACCTGATAAAGTTGTCATGTATTTGATATCTTTTACATATTCAGCGCCATCCAAAATATCCTGATAAAGATGTGCAACGCTCCATCTTTGTGGAATCTGATGTTCCAAAAGTTCCATCAACTCAATCGTTGCTGGCTCTGTCATTGTATTTCTCCATGTGCGGAAAGGCGCAAGTAAGTTATCGTCTTTGTCAAAGATCAAATATCCATGCATCATGGCACTAATACCGATTGCGCCTACTGTTGTAAGTTCCACGTCATATGTCTTTTTAACATTTTCTTTTAAATCACGGAAACAATCTTGTAAACCTGCCCAAACTTCTTCCATATCGTATGTCCAAACGCCGTTTACTAATTTATTTTCCCAAGCATGTCCGCCTGATGCAAGAATTTGATTCTTATCGTCTAATAAAACACCTTTGATTCTTGTAGAACCAAGTTCGATACCAAGTACGGTTCTTCCTTCAAGGATCGCA
>JAZQMU010000136.1:0-6922 GCA_045543595.1 Faecalimonas sp. | reverse complement strand
TACAGACAGATACCTTGAGATTGCTACAACACGTCCAGAAACAATGCTCGGCGATACAGCGATCGCTGTTCATCCAGATGATGAAAGATATACAGATATCGTTGGCAAGATGGTATTACTTCCACTTGTAAATAAAGAAATTCCAATCGTAGCAGATACTTACGTTGATAAAGAATTTGGTACAGGTGCAGTTAAGATCACACCAGCACATGACCCTAACGACTTTGAAGTTGGAAAACGTCACAACCTTCCAGAAATCAACGTCATGAACGATGATGCAACGATCAACGAATTAGGTGGAAAATATGCAGGTATGGACCGCTATGAAGCAAGAAAAGCGATCGTAGCTGACCTTCAGGAACAAGGATACCTTGTTAAAATTGAAGATCATTCACACAATGTAGGTACACACGACCGTTGCCATACAACAGTAGAACCACTTATCAAACCACAATGGTTTGTAGCAATGGAAGAACTTGCAAAACCAGCGATCAACGCGATCAAAACTGGCGAATTGAAATTCGTTCCAGAACGTTTTGATAAGATTTATTTACACTGGTTAGAAAACATCCGTGACTGGTGTATTTCAAGACAAATCTGGTGGGGACACAGAATCCCAGCTTACTACTGTGACAAATGTGGTGAATTTGTAGTAGCAAGAGAAATGCCAGAAGTTTGTCCACACTGTGGCGGAACACATTTCACACAAGACGAAGATACACTTGATACATGGTTCAGTTCAGCTTTATGGCCATTCTCAACACTTGGCTGGCCAGAAAATACAGAAGAGATGGATTACTTCTATCCAACAGATGTATTGGTAACTGGATACGATATCATTTTCTTCTGGGTAATCCGTATGGTATTCTCAGCATTTGAGCATACAGGAAAATCACCATTCCATACAGTTCTTATTCACGGTCTTGTTCGTGATTCATTAGGACGTAAGATGAGTAAATCATTAGGAAATGGTATTGTCCCACTTGAAATTATTGATCAGTACGGTGCAGATGCACTTCGTGCAACACTTGTTACAGGTAATGCACCAGGTAACGACATGAGATTCTACGATGAAAGAGTAGAGGCAAACAGAAACTTTGCAAACAAAGTATGGAATGCTTCACGTTTCATTATGATGAACATGGAAGGTAAGACTATTGAAACTCCAGACGTGGCTGATTTAACACCAGTAGACAGATGGATCTTAACAAAAGTAAATACACTTGCAAAAGATGTAACAGATAACATGGATAAGTTCGAACTTGGTATCGCCCTTCAAAAAGTTTATGACTTTATCTGGGACGAATTCTGTGACTGGTACATCGAATTAGCAAAATACCGTATCTGGCATGCAGACGAAGATCCAAAAGCTGCTAACGCTGCACTTTGGACACTCAAGAACGTATTGGCAAACGGATTAAAAATGTTACATCCATTCATGCCATTCGTTTCTGAAGAAATCTACAGCGCACTTGTACCTGAAGAAGAATCACTTATGATTTCAAAATGGCCAGAATACAAAGACGAATGGAATTTTGCAAAAGAAGAAAATATCGTAGAACATATGAAAGGAATCATCCGTGGAGTACGTAATATCCGTGCAGAAATGAATGTAGTTCCAAGCCGTAAGGCACAGACAGTGATCGTATGTGAAAACGAAGAATTATGTGCAGGATTTGAAATGATGAAAGCTTCTGCAGCTCCACTTATGAGTGCAAGCGAAATCGTGATCCAAGGCACAAAAGAAGGAATTGCAGAAGATGCAGTTTCTGTAGTAGTAACAGATGCTGTTGTATATTTACCATTAGCAGATTTAGTTGATTTTGCAGCAGAAATCGAACGTCTTGAAAAAGAAGAAGCAAAACTTGAAAAAGAACTTGCTCGTGTAAATGGAATGCTCAGCAACGAAAGATTCATTAGTAAAGCTCCAGAAGCTAAGATTAATGAAGAAAAGGCGAAATTAGAAAAATATACACAGATGATGGAACAAGTTAGAGAAAGACTTGCAGGTTTAAGAAAATAATCTGCAGACCGTTAAATATGGAGAGGTAGAATATGAAGCGAATCCAATGGAATGGAGAAAGCATCAAAGGATACTTACGACAGAGAAAAGAACGTAGACAACGTATCTTGGAAGAAAGAAAAAACAGTAAATTTGCAAAGAAGATGCAGCCGGTTTATCAGTGGATGAACCGACTGTCACTTCTGCTTCACGTAGTATGGGCGTGCGTGATCAACTTTATTATTGAAGCTGCTTCGCGACATTCTGTGACAAGAGCATGGGAATATCTCATTGGCTCTCCAGGGACATTTTTATATAACGCCTATATCATTTTTATTACATTTTTAATTGTCTATATTGTAAGACGCCGTGTGTTCATGAGAATCATTATTTCTGTTCTATGGCTGGCAATTGGCGGATTTAATGGATATATGCTAAGTGTTCGTGTTACGCCATTCAATGCGCAGGACTTGAATGTTATTGACGATGCACTTACGATGCTGGATAAGTACTTTACCGGACCGCAGGGTGTAATGCTGATCATAGGTATTGTTGCTTTACTGGCGTGGCTCGTTTCCATGTGGAGGAGAGGCGGACAGTATTCAGGGAAAATGCATCGAATCGTAGCATTGATCGTATGTGTGGCTGCATTTGGTACGATTGGAATTGTGACAGAAAAGGCAATTGAGAATCGTTTGATTTCCAACTACTTTGGGAATATTGCATTTGCCTATGAAGATTATGGTCTTCCTTATTGTTTCAGTGCCAGTTTGTTTGATACAGGGATTGATCAGCCAAACGGGTATAGTGAAGAGAAGATTATGGATATTACAGAGAATGGAACATTCACGGAAGCTGTTGCTGAAAGTGAGCAGAGACCGAATATTGTTCTCATTCAGTTAGAATCGTTTTTTGATCCCTATGAAGTGGAATTTTTTAAAACCTTGAAAGATCCAATTCCGACGTTCCATTATCTGATGGATAATTATACAAGTGGATACTTTATGGTGCCATCAGTCGGAGCTGGTACTGCCAATACAGAGTTCGAAGTGCTTACAGGAATGAGTCTGCGCTATTTTGGACCTGGGGAATATCCATATAAAACAATTGCGAAATATCAGCCGATGGAGAGTGTAGCTACTGCATTAAAGGAATTTGGATATGGTGCGCATGCACTTCACAACAATGGCGGTAATTTCTATAGCCGTGCGGATGTATTTGCCAATATGGGATTTGATTCTTATACAAGCAAGGAATTTATGAACGTGTTGGAACTTACAGAAAATGGATGGGCGAAAGATTATATTTTGACAGAACATATCATGAATTCCATGGATTCCACAGAACAACAGGACTTTGTATTCTGTATTACGGTGGAAGGACATGGTGATTATCCGGAAGAACCAGTAATAGAAGATCCAGAGATTGAATTGCTTGGAATTGCTGATACAGGAAAATCGAACGCATGGGAATACTATGTGAATCACTTATATGAGACTGATAAATTTATTGCAGAGCTGATTGGGGCGTTGGAGGCACGTGAAGAGCCTACTGTACTCATCTTGTATGGTGATCATCTTCCAACTATGGGATTAGAAGCAACAGATTTGAAGAGTCGTTATTTATTCAATACAAACTATGTGATTTGGGATAATATAGGACTTGAAGAAGAAGATAGAAATCTTCCGACATATCAGTTGATGGCAGATGTGTTTGAAAAATTGAATTTCCATACAGGAACTGTTTTCAATTATCATCAGGAAAGAAGGAAGACAGATGACTATCTGTCGGATTTGGAACTCTTGCAGTATGATTTGCTATATGGAGAAAATCATGCTTATGGAGGAATTGAAAATGCCGTGACCATAGATGGAACATTTCAGATGGGAATTTTAGATGTCCATGTTACTGGAATAGAACAAACCCAAGAGGCTTTTTATAGCATATATGGCGATAATATGACGGCAAAAAGTAAAGTTTTTGTGAACGGAGAAAAACAAAAGACAAAATTCTATAACGATACACATATAGAATTGCGGGGAATTGTTTTGGAAGAAGGCGACACAGTTGTGGTTAGTCAGGTAGGTTCGGCGAACCGTGTATTCCGTTCGACAGATGAATACACATATTCTCAGGGAGAATTAGTTTTACAGTAGATGTTGAGAAACCACGAAAAATGCGTACGGATGTATATTGATTTTTTGAGAATCCATGCGTATGATGGAGTTGTTAGGTGGAGGAATTCAAATGCTGAATTTTGAAGAAGAATTAAAAAAATTTAAACCTTGTCTTGAGGTGGAAGAATTAGAAGAAGCTGTATATCAGGAAGACTTGACAGATATGACTGACATTTTGAAAGAGGTTATGCAGAAATAATAAATAGAATGATGGTGGACTAAGTGAGATTTACAAAAAAATTAAATTATTTGTCAAATCAATGGTATAACGATGGTCTGAAAAAGGCAAACATTCGAGATTTGTCGGGAGCGATCGCTTCTCTGAAAAAAAGTCTTCAGTACAATAGAGATAATATCAATGCAAGAAACTTATTAGGTCTCTGCTACTATGGCAGAGGAGAAGTGGTTGAGGCTTTAGTAGAGTGGGTTATCAGTAAAAATATTAAGTCGCACGGGAACATTGCCAGTTATTTTATCAAACGTGTGCAGGAAACTCAGGATGAACTGGAAGTGATCAATCAGGCAGTGAAGCGATACAATCAGGCGCTTGCGTACTGTCAGCAAGGAGGAGAGGACCTGGCTGCAATTCAATTGAAAAAAGTACTTGCAGTACATCCGACATTCCTTAGAGCATACCAGCTTTTGGCCTTGATTTATATTCATACGGAGCAATATGCGAAAGCGAGACAGTTGATCCGCAAGGCACATAAGATTGATACAACGAATGAAATAACTCTTCGTTATATGCATGAGTTAAAACAACTGCATAAAGAAAAGTCAACAAAATTAAAGGAAGAAAAAGGGAATACCGTTTCTTATAAGTTGGGTAACGAAACAATCATTCAGCCTGTTTCAGCAACGCTCAAGGACAATGCTACGTTGATGACAATCCTGAATATTGTGTTGGGATTAGTTGTAGGTATCGCAGTAATGTGGTTTTTGATCGTACCTTCTATGAAACAAGATATCGCTACAAAGAACAATAAGGAAATTATAGGATATAGTGAAAAAATTGTGGCTTTGGAAAGCGAGTTGGATACAGTAGAAAATGAACTTGCAGGTTATGTTGAACAAAGTGAGGCGACTGAGGAAGCGAAGTCGATTGCTGAAAATACGAAAGCAAATTACGAGACACTTGTGACGATCATGGGCAAATACTATGGAGGAGAATATGAGATTTCCGAAGTGGTAGATGAACTCATAGCCATGGAAACAAAATCACTTGGCGAGGCAGGAAAGCAGGTGTATGATGATCTCTGCGCAACTGTTTTGAAGGAAGAGTGTGATGCTTTATTCAATGAGGCGAAGACAAGTTATGAAGCTTCGGCAATAAAGACTGCAGTAGGGAAATTGGAGCGTATTATGCAGATTGATGAGAAGTATGCAGATGGACAAGCAATGCTGCTTCTGATGAATGCATATAAACTGCAAGGTGAAACAGAAAAAGCCAATGAAATATACCAAAAGATTATAGAACTCTTTGCTGAGACAGAGGTGGCGCAGCAAGCTGCAGCTGTAATGCATGGAGAGACAACAGAATAAAAATACAAAAGAAAAGGATATGTAACAGAGAAGTTACATGTCCTTTTTTGTTTTAGTGCAAGGGGAAAAGGGGGAACAAAAATGGATTACCACGTACATGACAATTGCCTTACGATTTTTTTGCCGAGGGAGTTGGACCATCATAACGCAGAAGACATCAGGACGAAATCAGATCGTCTGATAGAAAGTCATCAAATTCGCTGCGTGATATTTGATTTTGAAAGAACAAACTTTATGGACAGTTCAGGGATTGGAGTGATTATGGGGAGATATCGCACGATCTACCTTCTTGGAGGAGAAGTCTGGGCTGTAAATACGAACGAAAGAATGAAAAAGATATTGACCATGTCTGGCGTGACAAAAATAATTCAGATCTATGAGGAGGAAGAAGTATGAAAAATACCAATGAAATGGAATTGATCTTTGATGGTAAATCGGTGAATGAAGGATTTGCAAGGGTGGCAGTTGCTGCATTTATGACGCAGCTTAATCCGACATTAGAAGAGGTTGCTGATGTGAAAACGGCAGTCTCAGAAGCGGTGACAAACGCAATCATACACGGTTATGAAAAGCAGGATCATAAAATATGGATCCGTTGTCAAATAGAAGAAAATAGTTTGTACATAGAAGTGGAGGATGAAGGGATAGGAATCGAAGATGTCCATCAGGCCATGCAACCGTTATTTACGACTCGTCCTGAGCTGGAACGTTCTGGAATGGGATTTTCTTTCATGGAAGCTTTTATGGATGAGATAGAAGTGGTTTCACAGATAGGAAAAGGAACTATTGTGAAAATGAAAAAGGAAATAGGAATAGGTAGAGAATTATGGAACACACAATCGCTTTGATTCAACAGTCTCAAATGGGAGATGAAAAAGCGAGGACTCAGCTTGTGGAAGAAAATATGGGACTCATCTGGTGTGTGGTCCGCAGATTTATAGGGCGAGGTGTAGAACCGGAGGATCTGTTTCAGATAGGAAGTATAGGATTATTAAAGGCGATCGCGAAATTCGATGTTTCCTTTGAAGTGAAATTTTCGACGTATGCGGTGCCAATGATCTCAGGGGAAATCAAACGATTTTTAAGAGACGATGGGATGATCAAGGTGAGCCGATCTTTGAAAGAACTTTCGTATAAAGCGCATTTGGCGAGAGAAAGACTACAGGAAAAATGGATGCGGGATCCGACTTTGGAGGAACTT
>JAZQMU010000135.1:0-12503 GCA_045543595.1 Faecalimonas sp. | reverse complement strand
TATTATGAAACTGAACTACAAAAGAACCTTTTTGATTGGATTGGCTTTCTTATCAATCAGTGCATTTTGGCAAATGTATGATAACGTAATTCCTTTGATCTTGAAAAATACATTCGGATTAGGGGAAACAGTAACCGGAGCTATCATGGCTGCAGATAATGTATTTGCGTTGTTTCTGCTTCCAATCTTTGGAACACTTTCCGATAAAGTGAGCACTCCGATTGGAAAAAGAATGCCGTTTATTTTGGGCGGTACTGGACTTGCTTTTGTTTTCCTTTTTGTTCTGCCTATCGCAGATAACACGAAGAACATGGTGCTCTTTGTTGGGGGATTATTCTTACTCTTAGTAAGTATGGGGACATATCGTTCTCCGGCAGTAGCTTTGATGCCGGACCTTACACCAAAACCACTTCGCAGTAAGGCAAATGCAGTGATCAATCTTATGGGAGCTGTTGGGGGCGTATATACTCTCGCAATGATCAAGTTCCTTGTAGCAAAAGAAACAAGACCAAACTATTTCCCACTCTTTATGGCAGTTGGAATTTTGATGATCATATGTGTCGGTGTGTTGTTCTTCACAATTAAAGAAAACAAACTCCGCAAAGAAGCTGGAAATGATGAAGCTGTTGAAGAAGAGGTGGTTGTTGAAAAGAAGAGCGAACCGCTTCCAAAAGATGTGAAAAAAAGTTTGATCTTTATGCTTCTTTCAGTAGCACTTTGGTTCATTGCATATAATGCAGTTACAACGGCATTTTCGCGTTACGCAACTCACGTTTGGGGCTTGGAAGGCGGCGGATATGCAGACTGTCTTATGATTGCAACAGTTGCTGCGATCATAAGTTATATTCCTATTGGTATGATTGCAAGTAAGATTGGACGCAAGAAAACAATTTTAATCGGTATTGTTTTACTTGGTTCATGTTTTGCAGCAGCAGGTTTATACAGTACATATCATGGTTCCATGGTGATCTTCTTTGGTATCATTGGATTTGCATGGGCAGCAATCGGTGTAAACTCATACCCAATGGTGGTTGAAATCAGTTCAGCAGGAGATGTGGGAAAATATACAGGATATTATTACACATTTTCTATGTCGGCACAGGTTATCACACCAATTCTTTCAGGGTACTTATTGGAACATGTTTCTTATAGAACACTGTTCCCATACTCAGTAATCTTTTGCATACTTGCGTTTATTACAATGAGCATGGTTAAACATGGGGATTCAAAACCGGCACAAAAGAAAGATATGCTAGAAAATTTTGATGTAGAGGATTAAAAATGGTTTGGATAATAATCTTATTGATTTTAGTTGGCGTATATTTATTTCTGATTGCGCCAAGAATGCTTCAAAAACCAGATAGAACACCTTTTTACGGTGTGGATTACGCGCACAGAGGTCTGTTTGATAATGCTTCACAGGCACCAGAAAATTCGCTTGCAGCAATTAAGAAAGCAGTTGATGCTGAATACGGGATTGAATTTGATGTGCAATTGAGCAAGGACGATATCCCTGTTGTTTTTCACGATGCGACACTGAAAAGAATGTGTGGAGTGGAAGGCAACGTGTGGGAGTATACGTTAGAAGAACTCCAGAAAATGAAGCTTGCAGATTCGGAAGAAACTATACCGACATTCGCTGAAGTTTTGGATGCGATCGGTGGAAAAGTTCCATTGATCATTGAGTATAAGTTGGATCGCCCAAGTACAAAAGTATGTGTGTTGGGAAATGAACTTCTGAAAAATTATAAAGGCGTTTATTGTATAGAATCCTTTCACCCGTTTGCAGTGAGATGGTATAAGAAAAATCGTCCGGATGTTATGAGAGGGCAGCTTTGCGAAGAGTATTGGAAACATAATGTGAAGTTAAGCATAGTACTGCAGTATGTGCTTGGTAATCTGCTAAGCAATTTCGCAACAAGACCTGATTTTATTTCCTATAATCATGAAGATGCAGACAATTTTTCGAGAAGAGTTTGTACAAAACTGGGTGCTTTACCTGTGTGTTACACGGTGAAAAACCAAGCGCAATACGAACATGCAAAAAATAATTTTGATTTGATAATATTTGACAGTTTCATTCCTAAGAAAAATTAGTATAATAGTGGAAGAAATTTACGATCGTAGGAGGACAAGATGAAAGATATTAACATTACAGATTCAATCGTATATATCGGCGTGGATGATAAAACGTTAGATTTGTTTGAAAGCCAATATGAGATTCCAAATGGAATTTCATACAATTCTTATGTGATCTTAGATGAAAAGATTACAGTTATGGATACAGTGGATGGAAGAAAAACAGATGAGTGGCTTGCAAATCTGGATAAAGTTCTGGGAGAAAAGGCACCGGATTACCTTGTGGTTTCCCATATGGAACCAGATCATGCTTACAACATCAAGTTTATGACTGAAAGATATCCATCGATGAAAGTTGTAGGTAATGCAAAAACTTTTGCGATGATTCCACAATTTTTCCAAATCGACCTTTCAGACAGAGCTGTTGTAGTAAAAGAAGGGGACACATTGGAACTTGGAAGCCATACATTACAGTTTTTCATGGCGCCTATGGTTCATTGGCCAGAAGTTATGGTGACATATGAACAGACAGAAAAGGTACTTTTCTCTGCGGATGGGTTTGGAAAATTTGGTGCTCTTGATGCAGACGAAGCATGGACATGCGAAGCTAGACGATATTACTTTAACATCGTAGGAAAGTACGGGGCACAAGTACAAGCGCTGCTTAAGAAAGCTGCAACTTTAGATATTCAGATAATCTGTCCTCTCCATGGACCGATCTTAAAAGATAATCTTAGCTATTATATCGGAAAATACGATATCTGGAGTAAATACGAACCAGAAGATGAAGGTGTATTTATTGCATATGCATCAATTCATGGCAATACAGCAAAGGCAGCAAAAGAATTGGCTACGATGTTAGAAGAAAAAGGTGCTAAGAAAGTTGCAATCGCGGATCTTTCCCGTGATGATATGGCAGAAGCAGTGGAAGATGCTTTCCGCCACGACAAATTGATCGTTGCATGTTCAACTTATGACGGTGGTTTATTCCCATGTATGGAAGATTTCTTATTGCATTTGAAAGCGAAGAATTTCCAAAAGAGAAAAGTTGGTCTTATGGAAAATGGAAGCTGGGCACCTATGGCAGCGAAGCACATGAGAGCTATGTTTGAGTCTATGAAAGCAATTGAAATTTGCGATACAGTTGTTTCAATCAAGTCGGCACTTAACGATGATTCAAGAAAAGCAATGGTAGAATTAGCGGAACAATTTGTATAAGAATTAGGGGGATTGTAAGATCCCCCTTAAATATTTTCAAAAAAAGATGTTGACAAGTGAAAAAACACATGATATTATAACGCTTGTGTTGAACGACAGCAAAAAGGATATGCGCCCAGATAGCTCAGTCGGTAGAGCAAGGGACTGAAAATCCCTGTGTCGCTGGTTCGATTCCGGCTCTGGGCATTAACTTTTTAAAGTGTTTGCTCAACCGTTCATATATAATACGCGGGTGTAGTTCAATGGTAGAACACCAGCCTTCCAAGCTGGATACGTGGGTTCGATTCCCATCACCCGCTTTTTTGTTTGCCCAAAAACTTTATTGCGTTAAAAAGAAAAAGTGCTATAATATCTGTATTATAGTGCTTTTTATTTTTAGGAGGAAAGAGTATGGAAAAATTATCAAAAAGAGCATTGGGGTGTATGTATACCGCGGCAATTGTTGCAGGTATATTTGAACTTGCTGTTATAGCGATTGCAAACGTATTGTGGTTTTTTCCTGAGGATATTATGGTTGGGAAAATAGTTTCATTGGTGTTGCTGGTTTTGGTTGTGATTCAGGTGGCCATAACACCATATTTCCGTTTCCATAGATATCGTTATGAGATCAATGATGAATTTATTGATATCCGAGAAGGATACATTTTTGTAGAGAGAAACATTGTGCCATTGGAGAGATTACATAAAATGCAGACGGTCCGGGGGCCAATTGATCGTATATTTAAAGTGGCAAAAGTAAATGTGACAACTGCTGGCGGCGATGTGACGCTTCGTTTTCTTGACGAAGAAAAGGCTGATTTCATTGCGGAAAGTCTGGGAAGACGTATCAATCAGATTGTGACAGAACAGAGGGATAAAGATGGAAAAGAAGAATAAATTGCGAAATCACATTTCGGTCATATTTGAAAACACCATGAGGACGATTGGGATTTTGTTCTTTATCTTTGTTGGAAATTTCGTGTCAAGCATGGATGACATGGAAAATGTGGGAGACATGGCAAATCACACGCTATATCTTTTATTAACACTGATAGGGATATTGGTGCTGATTTTAGGGTATCAGGTTCTCATTTGGTCAAAGACATATATTTATATTGACGGAAATGCGTTAATCATTGAGAGAAACACGATCAATAAAAAGAAAAATACCATTGGAATTAAAAATATTTCCAATGTAAATCTGGAACAGAATCTGTTTGAGATGATAATAGGAACTTGTAAAGTCAAGTTGGATACCAATAGCTTATCTACTGCAGATCAGACAGACGTAAAGATTGTACTGAAAAAACAGGATGCAGAGGTGTTCAAACAGATAATTCTTGGCAGAACCGAGGAAGTAGTCGTACAAGAAGCACAGGAAAATGAACAATGCAAATATGTGTCTGGTATGAATGATATTATGATGCACGGTATCTTTTCGCTCAATGTATTGTCGGTGATTGCATTGGTTGGTGTTGTGATAGGAGCGATTGCCAGCATTTCGGACATGTCTTTGGGCAACACAGAAGGGGGAGCTCTTGAAAATATTCTGTCAGTTTTGATTATGATCTGGCTTGTGGGCGGATTACTATGGAATGCCGTAAAAGGATTTGTGCAATACATTGATTTTAGAATTGAGAGACGAGGGAATAAAGTTTATTTGAATTATGGTCTTCTGAAGAAGATGGCATACTCTATCCCGGTAGACAAGATCAATGGTGTTCGTTTTGTGCAGACAGGACTTGCAAGATTATGCAAACGTTATATGGTAGAGGTTATCGTGGTTGGACTTGATGATGACGAAAACGAAGCACAATCCTTCTTTCTTCCTTACGCAAAGGCCGAAAAAATCGAAGCAAGAATGAAGATGCTTCTTCCAGAATTTGATGGTTGCCTTGAAATTCAAGAAACACGTCAGCAGAAAGAAATATGGCTAATCTGGCTGCCTGCAGTACTGATTTACCTTGCGATAGTTGCAGTGGGATTTGGAGTGACAGCGGAATTCTGGCCAGAGGCAAAAGTTCCATTTTTGATCATTGGAGCTATTATAAGTGCGCTGTTGCTGATTTCAAAGGTTGCGTCATATTTTACAAAAGGAATTGGAGTCGATGAAAAGCTTTTGAAAGTAGTAGACGGGTCATTTGCCAGAAGAACGCTTTTTGTAAAATATGAGAAGATTCAATATATTACATCAAAGCAAAATTTTATAGCAAAAAAATTCAAGCTGCAAAAAGGTGATGTGCACCTTCTGGCAGCCATGAAAAATCAGATAAATGAACTTCCATATTTTGAGGAAGAAATATTGGAAGAACTAAAGAAACGCATTATTTAGTTAAAACTTCAACACCTGTTTCTGTTACGAGAACCATGTACTCGATTTGCGCAGAGAGCCCATCGTCCTCTGTGTAAACGGTCCAACCGTTGTCTTCATCGATGAAGAAATCAGGACTTCCTTCGTTGATCATTGGTTCGATCGTGAACATCATTCCCGGGACGAGAACCATCTCGGTTCCGGCAGGAACAACGTAACTTACAAAAGGCTCTTCGTGGAATTCAAGGCCAATTCCATGACCGCCAATATCTTCAACGACTGAATAGCCATGCTTCTTAGCGTGGCTATTTATTGCGTGTGCAATATCGCCGAGATGTCCCCATGGTTTTGCGGCGGCAAGACCAAGTTCTACACATTCTTCAGTGACTTTGAGAAGACGTTCTGCCTCTTCGGAAATTTTGCCAATGGCAAACATGCGGGATGCATCTGCGTAGTAACCATTTAAGATAGTAGAAACATCTACATTTACAATGTCACCTTCCTGTAAGATGATAGCTTCGTCTGGGATTCCGTGACAAACTTCATTGTTGATAGAAGTGCAGACACTTTTGGGAAAACCTTCGTATCCTAGTGGTGCAGGAATTCCGCCGTGTGCAGTAGTGTAATCATAAACTAATTTATCAATTTCCGCTGTGCTCATTCCGACATGGATGTGTGTTGCAACATGGTCCAAAACGGCAGTGTTGAGGGCGGCACATTTTTTGATTTCTGCAATTTGCTCTGGTGTTTTTAACATACTGATATCTGGAATCATTTCCCCTTTGTTTCCTAGTTCAATTAATCTATCTAAAATATTCATATCAATCTCCTTTGTTTCCATATTCTTCTATATTATAACTTAATTTTCAGTTGTTAGCATCTATAAAATGGTTTATAATAATTCCAAAGATAAACGGACTTAAATTAACAAAATAAGGAGGATGTAATATATGTTGAGAATCGGTATGTTGACAAGTGGCGGTGACTGTCAGGCACTGAACGCTGCTATGCGTGGAGTAGTAAAAGGACTTACTGCAAGCGAAAGAGAAGTTGAAATCTATGGTTTCAAAGATGGATATAAAGGATTGATCTACAGTGATTTTTCAATGCTCACATCCAGAGATTTTTCCGGAATCTTAACAGTGGGTGGAACAATTCTTGGAACATCAAGACAACCTTTCAAATTGATGAGAGAACCAGACAAAAATGGTTTAGATAAAGTTGCAGCTATGAAGCACACGTATCACAAATTGAACTTAGACTGTCTCGTTGTGCTTGGTGGAAATGGTACTCACAAAACTGCTAACTTATTAAGAGAAGAAGGTTTGAATGTTATCACACTTCCAAAGACAATTGACAATGACCTTTGGGGAACAGATATGACATTTGGTTTCCAGAGTGCTGTTGATATTGCAACAAACACTATCGACTGTATCCACACAACAGCTACATCTCACAGCCGTGTATTTATTGTTGAAATCATGGGACATAAAGTAGGATATCTTACATTACATGCAGGTATCGCAGGCGGTGCTGATATCGTACTCATCCCTGAAATCCCATATGACTTAGATGTAATCGCAGATGCGATTAAGAAACGTACAAAAGCTGGAAAGCATTTTACGATCATCGCAGTTGCAGAAGGTGCGATCTCGAAAGAAGATGCAAAACTTTCTAAGAAAGAATACAAACAGAAATTAGCTAAGAGAAAATCCCCATCAATTGCGTACGAACTTGCAGCACAAATTCAGGAAAAGACAAATCAGGAAGTTCGTATTACAGTTCCTGGACATATGCAGCGTGGTGGTTCTCCATGTGCATACGACAGAGTTCTTTCAACAAGACTTGGTGCGGCAGCTGCGGACCTTATTTTAAATAAAGAATATGGTTATATGGTGGGTATCAAGGATGGCGAAACTGTGAAAGTGCCATTGGAAGAAGTTGCTGGCAAACTTAAGATGGTGGATCCGGATGCTAAGATCATTAAAGAAGCAAAATTGACAGGAATCAGTTTTGGTGATAAATAATATAGAAGACAAAAGAGATTGTGCTTTGCACAATCTCTCGTCTTGATTATTGAGAAAGGATAGAAAACTATGTCTTACACAGCCTTATATCGTAAATTTCGTCCGGGCGAATTCGAAGAAGTAAAAGGTCAGGATCATATTAGTAAAACGTTACAAAATCAAATAAAGGCAGAGCGTATCGGACATGCATATCTTTTCTGTGGAACAAGAGGTACTGGGAAAACGTCCGTGGCAAAGATCTTTGCAAAAGCGGTGAATTGTCTCAGTCCAGTAAATGGAAGTCCTTGCGGTGAGTGCGAGATGTGTAAAGCGATCAGCGCGGGTACATCCATGAATGTGATCGAGATTGATGCCGCATCAAATAATGGTGTGGACAATATTCGTGAAATTCGGGAAGAAGTTGCGTATCGTCCAACAGAGGGCAAGTACAAAGTATACATTATAGATGAAGTTCATATGCTTTCTATTGGAGCTTTCAATGCGCTTCTTAAAACTTTGGAAGAGCCACCTGAATATGTTATTTTTATTTTGGCTACGACAGAAGCTCACAAGATTCCGATTACAATTTTATCCAGATGTCAACGTTATGATTTTAAGCGTATTAGTATTGATACGATTGCGGCGCGTTTGACTGACTTAATGGAAAAAGAACAGATAGAAGTGGAAGACAGAGCGATCCGTTATATTGCAAAAGTGGCAGATGGTTCCATGAGAGATGCACTGAGTTTATTGGATCAATGTATTGCATTCTATCTTGGACAGAAACTCACATATAATAATGTATTAGAGGTGCTTGGAGCCGTTGATACGGATGTATTTAGCAGATTGCTTAGAGAGATACTTGCGAAAGATGTATCGAAAGTACTTCGCACACTGGAAGAACTGATCATGCAGGGTCGAGAATTGGGACAGCTCGCAAGCGACTTTACCTGGTATCTGAGAAACTTGCTTCTTGCAAAAAGTTCTGATAATATGGAGGATGTGCTTGATGTATCTACAGAAAACTTGGCTCAGTTGAAAGAAGAAGCTGAGATGATCGAGTATGATACATTGATCAGATATATCCGTATTTTTTCGGAGTTGTCGAACCAATTAAAAACAGCAACTCAGAAACGAGTGATGCTGGAAGTGGCACTTATCAAACTTTGCAAACCAGAGATGGAAGTAAATCAGGATAGTGTTCTTGACCGTGTGCGTGCAGTGGAAGCAAAACTTGAGGCTGGAATTCCGGCAGCAAGACAAGAAGTTGTCTATGTGGAACGTTCGGAAAAACCAATGGAAGAAAAACCAAAGGTAGAATTGCCAAAAGCGCTCCATGAAGATGTGCAGGCGGTTGCGAAGAATTTTCGCGCCATTGCAAACCAGGCAACAGGACTACTCAAGGGCTATTTGAAGCAGGCGCATTTGAGTGTGGGGAATAACAATCAGTTACTGCTCGTGTTTGAAGATGAAGTTGCAGCAGGCATGGTTGGCAGCGACATGCACAAAGATACAGTGAAGAATCTGATAGAAGAGAAGATTGGCAAAACAATAGAGGTCGAAGTCCGTTACATGGAAGAAGGACGAAGATTCGAAGATAGTTTTGTTGATATAGAAAAACTGGTCCATATGGATCTTACAATAGAAGATTAGGAGGAAAAGAAAGATGGCAAAACGTGGAGGCTTTCCAGGCGGAGCAATGCCAGGTAACATGGCAAACTTAATGAAACAAGCTCAAAAAATGCAAAAGCAAATGGAAGAGCAACAAAAGGAATTAGAAACAAAGGAATTTACTGCGACAGCAGGTGGCGGTGCAGTTGAGATTACAGTTTCGGGTAAAAAAGAAGTTGTTAAAGTAAAATTAGCAGAAGAAGTAGTCGATCCAGATGATATCGAAATGTTAGAAGATCTTATCGTGGCAGCTACAAATGAAGCGCTTCGCAAAATGGAAGAAGCAACAGCATCAGCAATGTCAAGATTAACAGGTGGAATGCCAGGATTATTCTAGGGGTTAAGTGGAATGGATTATTACAGCAGTCAGATAAGCAAATTAATTGAAGAATTATCGAGACTTCCAGGTATCGGAGCAAAGACTGCACAGAGACTTGCATTTCATATTATCAATATGCCAAAGGAACAGGTGGAACAGCTTGCGTGCACAATGACAGAAGCGAGAAACAATGTACGTTATTGTAAAAAATGTTTCACACTAACAGATCAGGAACTTTGTCCTATCTGCAGTAATAGTAAGCGAGACACCAAGACGATCATGGTAGTGGAAAATACAAGAGATTTGGCTGCCTATGAGAAGACTGGAAAGTTTGATGGGGTCTATCATGTGCTGCACGGCGCGATATCACCAATGCTTGGAATTGGACCAGGAGATATTAAACTCAAAGAGCTTATGGAACGACTTCGGGATGATGTGGATGAAGTGATTGTTGCAACAAATTCCAGCCTTGAAGGGGAGACCACAGCGATGTATATCAGCAAACTTATCAAACCAACAGGGATCAAGGTGAGCAGGATTGCCAGCGGTGTTCCTGTCGGCGGTGACTTGGAATATATTGATGAAGTGACCTTGCTGCGAGCGTTAGAAGGAAGAACAGAACTATAATAATAAGGAATCTTGTGTCGACAAGGTTCCTTTTTTGTTGAACACTTTTGAGGAAGGGATGACAGGAATTTCCAAAATCAGCGTTTTCTACATGCTATGATGTGGAAAAATTGCAGATGAGGTGAATGTGATGGGGAGACAAATTCCAAAAAACGTAAGACAGATAGGAAATGTAAGTGATAATTATAAGATTTACATAGAAGATTACGTGGATATTTTTTTGAACCAACTGTGTGAGAAAACAACAGAAACTTTATGCGGTGCATTCCTGATAGGTGAAGTGGTGGAAGAAGAGGACAATGCTTATATCTATGTCAGTGGTGCGATCAATATGCAGAAGCTGGTTGTCAAGGGGAAGGATATTGTAATAGAAGAAACAGTATGGAAAAAGGCATGTGAAACATGCAAAGAGTTTTTCGGAGATGCAGAGATTCTTGGCTGGGCAGTTATTGGTGGGGAACAGTCTTTGGAAATAAGTCACAATATCCAGAAGATGCATCAAAAATATTTTCATCGTGAAAAAAGCATTTTTGTTACAAAGAATGGAAGAGATAAAGAGGAAAAGTTCTATATTAATAAGTTTCAAGAAATGTTTGAGGCTAAGGGACATTATGTTTTCTACGAAAGAAATGCCGAAATGCAAGAGTATATGATTTTCTGTCGAAAAAATGTGGGAGTAACGCCCAGTGAAAATGTGGATGATCATGCTGCAAAAAACTTTAGAAATATCATAAAAGAAAAGATGGATAGAAAAGAGCCAACTATGCGTTTCAGACCAGCTTACTTGTTAAGTGTCTGTTGCTTGTTGGTTGTGTTTGGCGTCGGGGCTGGGATTTTAGAACGACGCAGTCAGATTGCGGAAAACGAAGTGGCGGAAAATGAGATTGAAGAAGTGGTACAAGTCGGAGATTTGATGGAAGATCAGGTGGAAGAGATTGTGATACCTGAAAATATAGAAGAAGATATTTCGGGGGATATTATGGAAGAAGTTCCAGAAGAGATTATAGAGTTGGAACCTGTAGTAGAGCCTGAAGATGAGATGGAAGATGTCAGCGGTCTTCATATGGAGGAAGTGTATGTGGTGGAAAAAGGTGACACATTAGCCAGTATAAGTAAAAAAGTTTACGGCGATATTACGCGAGTAAGTGATATATGTGAACTGAATGGACTGGAAGATGGGAACCTTATCTTTATTGGACAAAAATTGTTGTTACCATAAGGAGAAAGTATGCTATACTATAGTACATGAAGTAGACAAAGGAAGTTGAAGATGAAAAAAATCAAATGGAAAAAAGTATTGTTGCTTGCTTTGATTTTTGTGGTGTTGATACTTGCTGGTGCATGGTTCCTATTGGAAAGACAGACTTATGGTTCTGTGGAGATCATAAAACATTACGAAAATGTCAGCGTGGACAATCCTGGATATACAAAGTTTTTAGATGGAATTTTAAAATATACAAGAGACGGTGTTTCATATCTGGAAAAAACAGGTGAAGAAATATGGAATCATCCTTGCCAAATGAAGAAGCCGACTGTCGTATTTTGTGGTGAAACAGCAGCGGTATATGATAACGGCGGAACTAGTGCAGTGGTTTTTCAAAAAGATGGACTGAAAGGTGAAGTGAAGACTACACGACCAATTGAAAGTTTGTCGGTATCTGAACAAGGGATTGTTGCGGCAATTCTCAAAGATGATGATACTCCTTTGCTCATGTGTTACGACGCGACTGGTAATGTATTGGTGCAGCAGAATGCATCTCTTGAGAATACAGGCTATCCGATGGACGTAGCTATTTCACATGACGGAACAACGTTACTTGTTTCGTATTTGATGGTTTCAGGACAAGGTGTTTCAACTAGAATCGTATATTACGATTTCGACAATAAAACAGCGGATAAAAATAATCACCAGATATATGAAAAAGATTATGAGGGTATCATTGTTCCTGTTGCAGAGTATTTGAATGAGAAAACATCATTGCTTGTTGCGGATAATGGACTTATCATCTATGAAGGTAAAGAAGAACCGATTGAAAAGATAAGTTGTCAATTGAGTACAGTTTGTAACGTGGGCAGCGACGAAAATTTGATTGCTGCTTTGGTGAAAAAGGTAGAGGATTCTACATATCAATTGCAGGTGTATGATCTGAATGGGAAGTTGATTTCAGATACTGCAATAAAAAGAGAGTATAATAATATGAAGATATATGATGGTCAAATATTATTGTATGAAAATAATGAATGCAGTATCTATACGAAAAATGGAATCTGCAAATATGAGGGAGAAATGGAA
>JAZQMU010000134.1:0-5394 GCA_045543595.1 Faecalimonas sp. | reverse complement strand
CTAAAAAATGGTTAAACAATGGTGCTCAACCAACAGAACAAGTTGGCAAAATCTTCAAAGTAGCAGGTATTGAAAAATAATCTGCTCCATAGATGGAGGTGCAAGTAATGAAAGCATTAGTTGAAGTAATTACAAAAGCATTAGTTGACAATCCTGAAAGTGTTGTTGTTACAGAAAAATTAGAAGGCAAAACAACTGTGATCGAAGTACGTGTTGCTGACTCAGATATGGGTAAAGTAATCGGTAAACAAGGCAGAATTGCAAAAGCAATCCGCTCAGTTGTAAAAGCTGCAGCAGCAAGGGAAGACAAAAAAGTAATCGTAGACATCGCTTAATGGCGATGTCTCGTTTTATCTAAACGAGGAGTCTATAATGGAACAATTTTTGCGCGTTGGAGTTATTTCCTCTACACACGGTATTAAAGGGGAAGTAAAAGTGTTTCCAACAACAGACGATGTAAAACGTTTTAAAAAACTAAAAAATGTTATCTTGGATACTGGGAAAGAACATTTGAATCTTGAAGTGGAAGGTGTAAAGTTCTTCAAACAGTTTGTAATCCTCAAATTCAAAGGAATTGACAATATTAACGATATCGAAAAATATAAAGGAAAAGATCTTTTAGTAGACCGTGAACATGCAGTAAAACTTCGCAAAGATGAATATTTTGTTGTTGATCTTATTGGACTTGAAGTTTTCACAGAAGACGGTGAAAAGTTTGGTACAATGAAAGACGTGCTTGAGACAGGGGCAAATGATGTTTATATCATTGACAGTCTGAATCACGGTGAAGTGCTGATTCCAGCTATTAAACAATGTGTACTGGACATCGATATTGAAGCAAATAAAATGGTGATCCATTTGATGAAAGGTTTGGTGTAAAACATGAATTTTCATATTTTGACACTGTTCCCGGAGATGGTGATGGACGGGCTTAGTACAAGCATCATTGGAAGAGCTATGGCAAAAGAACTTTTGACAATTGAGGCTGTTAACATCCGAGATTTTGCGGAAAATAAACATAATCGTGTGGATGACTATACTTACGGCGGTGGTGCAGGAATGCTGATGCAGGCTGGACCTGTATATGGTGCCTACGAGCATGTCCTCCAAAAAGCAAAAGCTAAACCGAGAGTGATTTATCTTTCACCACAGGGTCAAACATTTTCACAAGCGATGGCAGAAGAATTCGCACAGGAAGAAGAATTGGTGTTCCTTTGTGGACACTATGAAGGTATCGATGAACGTGTGTTGGAAGAAATCGTTACAGATTATGTCTCAATTGGTGATTATGTATTGACAGGAGGAGAACTTCCTGCAATGGTAATGATCGATGCAATTTCCAGATTGATTCCGGGAGTTCTTCATAACGACGTTTCTGCGGAGTTTGAAAGTTTCCAGGATAATTTGCTGGAGTATCCACAATATACAAGACCAGAAGAGTGGCACGGAAAAAAAGTTCCGCCAGTGTTGATGTCAGGTCATCATGTAAATATTGAAAAGTGGAGAAGAGAGCAGTCAGTGATCAGAACTGCCCAGAGAAGACCGGATTTGTTAGAAAAGGCAAATCTTACGCAAAAAGAGAAAGAATTGGCAAAAAAACACTTGCCTTTATAGGATAAGTGTGCTAATATTAGTGAGGTTGTGAGAAGAAAAGAGATGGTCCTCTGATACAGAAAGGTATTAAGAACGTCCAGATATATTAAGGAGGTCACACAATGAACGAAATTATTAGAAAAATTGAAGCTGAACAATTAAAAGCTGAAGTACCTGCATTTAACGTAGGTGATACTGTAAAAGTATACGGTAAAATCAAAGAAGGTAACCGCGAAAGAATCCAAGTTTTCGAAGGTGTTGTACTTAAGAAACAAGGTGGCGGAGCAAGAGAAACATTTACAGTTAGAAAAAATTCTAACGGAATCGGTGTTGAAAAAACTTGGCCATTACACTCACCAAACGTAGAAAAAGTAGAAGTTATCCGTAAAGGTAAAGTAAGAAGAGCTAAACTCAACTACTTAAGAGGACGCGTTGGTAAGAGAGCTAAAGTTAAAGAATTAGTAAAATAGTAAATGTGTGAGGGACAACTACATAATTGTAATTGTCCCTTTTTGTTTAAAAGAAAGGTTATGATAGCAGATGGCAGGTTTATCTTTTCATAAAAAGCGTAGAACTGTAAACTATGATCTGATCCGCGAAATCATCGTATGGACATTTCAGATAGCGGTTGTGTGCTTAATAGCCTTTGTTGGGGTATGGTTTTTTGGACAAAGAGTGAGCGTGATCGGGAACTCTATGGAGCCGGTTTTGCAAAATGGGGATATCACATTGATCAACAGTTTGTCTTACAATATGGGTACACCAAAAAGAGGCGATATCATTGCATTTAAGCCGAATGGGAACGAAAATGCCCATTATAGTATCAAAAGAATTATTGGACTTCCTAATGAAAATATTGAAATTATTGACGGAGAAATCTATATTGATGGGGAGTTACTTGAAGAAGAATATGTAACTACAGAGATTCTAGAAGTGGGAATTGTAGATGAAGCTATGAAACTTGGAAAAAGTGAGTACTTCGTCCTTGGCGATGACAGACAGAATAGTGAAGATAGCCGTATGGCAAATATAGGAAATGTAAAACGTGCGGAAATCAAAGGGAAAGTCTGGTTCACCGTGTCACCATGGGGGAATTTCGGGTTTGTAAAATAGAGGAGAAAGATTATGCATTTTCAATGGTATCCTGGACATATGACGAAAGCAAAACGTCAGATGCAGGAAGATATAAAACTGATCGATCTTGTAATCGAACTTGTGGATGCGAGAGTACCGATCAGCAGTAGAAATCCAGATATTGATGAGTTAGGCAAAAACAAGGCTAGACTTGTATTGCTTAATAAATCTGACCTTGCAGAAGAAAAACAGAATGATGCGTGGGTTGAATATTTTAAAAACAAAGGTTTTGCCGTTGTAAAAGTAAATTCAAAAAAAGGTGGCGGGATCAAATCAATTCAAGGTGTGATTCAGGAAGCATGTAAGGAAAAAATGGAGCGCGACCGAAAGAGGGGTATTTTGAATCGCCCAGTCAGAGCGATGGTTGTAGGTATCCCAAACGTAGGGAAGTCTACATTTATTAATTCGCTTGCAGGAAAAGCCGCTGCTAAGACTGGAAATAAACCAGGGGTAACAAAAGGAAAACAATGGATTCGCTTAAACAAAAGTGTAGAACTTTTAGATACACCAGGAATTTTGTGGCCTAAATTTGAAGATCAGAAAGTAGGTCTTCGTCTTGCCTTTATTGGTTCGATCAAAGATGAGATCTTAAATATTGAAGAATTGGCTGCAGAACTGATTCAATTTATGAAAACAAGTTATCCAGGTGTTTTGGCACAGAAGTATACAATTGAAGAAGTGGAAGATCCATATGTTTGTTTAAAGGGAATTGCGGAAAGCAGACACTGTCTTCTTAAAGGAAATGAACTTGATTATCCAAAGGCGGCAGCACTTTTGATCGATGATTTTAGAAATGGAAAATTAGGACGACTTACATTGGAATTTCCACAAGATTACGAGTAACAGCAGAAAAGAGGAGTATAAATGGAACTTGATTCATATAAAAGAGAGCAGATTCAACTGAGACGAGAAAAAAGAAGTCGACAAAAAAAACAGGGATTAGTTTTTAGAGAAATAATGGGGTGGCTTGTATATGTACTCATTGTGATAGGTGCAACATTCTTGATCGTCACATATGTGGGACAAAGAACAAAGGTTAGCGGCCCATCTATGGAAACGACATTACACAATGGGGATAATTTGATCGTAGATAAGCTATCTTACCGTTTCCGTGATCCAGAAAGATTTGATATTATTGTGTTCCCATATCAGCATGCGGAAGATACCTTTTATATTAAGCGTATTATCGGACTTCCAGGAGATACAGTTCAAATCATAGATGGATATGTATATCTGAACGGGGAATTGCTTGAAGAAGACATATACGGTGCAGAGGTAATTGACAGCACAAAATATGGGATTGCGGAAGAGCCAGTTGTTTTAGGGGCTGACGAATATTTTGTTTTAGGAGACAATCGTAATCACAGCTCAGATAGTCGCGACCCAAGTGTTGGTGTTTTAAAGAGAGATCAACTTATTGGACGAGCATGGATTCGTATCTGGCCATTGTCAGATTTTGAGGTTTTATCATGAACAAAAAAATAAGTGAAATAAAGAAAGAATTTGAACAGGCAAATGTAAATGATTTGTCTGTTTTGTATCAAAAATATGCAGATGATGACAGAAGCGGTGTTGTCAGTATAATCCAAAAATATAAAAAACAGGAAGAAAAACTGGAAGCAGAACGCAGACGAATGGAAGATATGTATATTTATGAACGAAAATATGCAGACTATTCTTTCATTTGCGGTATTGATGAAGTGGGACGCGGTCCACTTGCAGGTCCAGTAGTTGCGGGAGCAGTAATCTTACCAAAAGATTGTGATATTTTATATCTCAATGATTCAAAAAAACTTTCTGAAAAGAAAAGAGAAGAGTTGTATGATGAAATCATGGAGAAGGCGGTAGCTACAGGAATTGGTATCGTTGGTCCTCAAAGAATCGACGAGATCAATATTTTGCAAGCAACTTATGAAGCGATGCGAATTGCGATTTCGAACTTGAAGGTTCAGCCTGATTTGCTTTTAAATGATGCGGTGACAATTCCGGAAGTGACAACGAAGCAAGTGCCGATCATTAAAGGGGATGCAAAAAGTGCGTCTATTGCAGCGGCAAGCATTATCGCAAAGGTGACAAGGGACAGACTTATGGTGCAGTATGACGAAGTGCTTCCAGGCTATGAGTTTGCAAGTAACAAGGGGTATGGATCAGCGACACATATTAAAGCAATTAAAGAGCAAGGACCAACTCCGATACATAGAGAAACATTTATTAAAAATTTCGTATAATACGAGGTGTGAATGATCAATAAAAGAGAAGTGGGTACAGAAAACGAAAAGAAGGCGGCAGCTTTTTTAGTGGAAAAAGGATATGAGATTCTGGAATTTAATTTTCGGTGTAAAAACGGAGAAATCGATATTATAGCCAAAGACGGAGAGTATCTGGTTTTTATAGAAGTGAAATATCGAAACAGTCTTAGAAGCGGATATCCGCTGGAAGCGATTTCTGTACAAAAACAGAGAACTATCTCAAAATGTGCTATGTATTATATGATGAAATACGGTTTAGATAGTTTTCCAGCACGTTTTGACGTAGTGGGAATTTTAAGAAATGAAATTCAATTGATACAGAATGCATTTGATTTTGCATGGTGATAGGAGGTAAATATGATATTATTGACAAATGTACCAGATACAGAAGAAGTAGAAGTCGGATCGTAGCCATGTC
>JAZQMU010000133.1:0-7021 GCA_045543595.1 Faecalimonas sp. | reverse complement strand
TGATTGCGAAGGTTATCTTCCACCTCTGTTATAATCTCTGCACAGAAAATATTATTTAATTCCGGAATAATAATTCCGATAATCTTTGTTCGGTTTGTCTTTAATCCTCTGGCAACCTCATTTACTTCATAATGAAGTTCTTCGATCGCTTCTTCGATCTTAATCCTATTTTGCTCACGAACATTGCCGCCATTAAGGTAAGAAGAAATGGTAGCAAGACCAAGTCCTGTTTTTTTTGCAATATCCTTTATTGTTGCTGCCATAATGACACCTTCTTTTCGTATTTTTCTCAGGTTGACTAGATTGCTTTATTCTCACTTCCACACATGAGAATACGGCTTTTTACAATTTCTTTTACCGCATCCATCCCTGCTTTTCCTGGTTTCTTAGGATCATAGATAGCAGGATCTTCTGATAATAATTGTCGCATCGCATCTGTATACGCTACACGAAGTTCTGTTGCAAAATTGATTTTTGCTATTCCACGTAATGCACAGTCGCGAATATCTTCTTCTGAAAGTCCAGAAGCGCCATGCATTACTAGTGGCACTTCCACTGTCTCTTTTAATTCTGCTATTCTTTCTTTATCGAGCACTGGTGTCCCTGCGTAAAATCCATGAGAAGTTCCTATAGCTACTGCCAAAGAATCAACTCCAGTTATCTCTACAAATTCTTTCGCTTGGACTGGATCCGTGTTCGTGTCTTCTTCTGTGATCACGTCACCTTCTTTTCCACCTACTTTTCCAAGCTCACCTTCTACTACAACACCTTTTGTCTTTGCTAATTCCACCACTCTCTTTGTTAATTCCACATTATCTTCATAAGAAATTTTTGAACCATCTATCATAACAGCTGTAAACCCAGCATGGATTGCTGCAGCTGCAATCTCAAAACTCGTTCCATGATCCAAATGTAAAGCAACTGGAATCTTTGTTTTTTTTGCCTCAACTTCAACAAGTGCTACATATGTTTCCAAAGAACCATATCTTGAGGTAGATTCCGATACCTGTAAAATTACTGGTGAATTTAATTCTTCTGCTCCTGCAATAATTGCCTTCACCATTTCCATATTTTCTATATTAAAAGCGCCCACCGCGTAGCCACCTTCTTTTGCGCCTTTCAGCATTTTCTCTGATGTTACTAATGGCATAACCGGTTCCTCCTGTCTTTTCATCTCCAAAACCGAAACGTTTCGGTTTTGTACGATTATATAATACTCTTTTCCGCATTTTATGTCAACAAAAAAAGAGGAATCTTTACGATTCCTCTCATTGTTATTTCCACAGTTTTGCGTAAATTCGCATGATATCTTCTTTTGTAGCCGCTCTTGGGTTTGTCCCTATACATCCATCTTTTAATGCTGCATCAGCCATCACTCCAAGCTTACTCATATATTCTTCCTCAGAGATTCGTCCCATTTGAGAAATTGAAAGTGGTATATCCATTTCCTTTAACATAAACTGTACCCAGTTTACCAACGAACGAACTGTCATAATCTTGTTATAACTGCTGAGTCCTAAAATCTGTGCGATTGTCGAATACTTCTTAACCGCTGGAAGATATTCTTTTTGACTCTTACTATTTTTATGAATATCACTATTAAATTCAATAATATGTGGCAATAACATCGCATTGGCACGTCCATGTGGAATATGGAAAATAGCACCAAGCTGATGTGCCATAGCATGGTTAAGTCCCAAGCCAGCTGTGTTAAACGCAAGACCAGCCAAACATGAGGCTACATGCATCTTCTGTCTTGCATGCATATCGTTCCCATCTAAATATGCTCTAAGTAAGAATACCCCACAAATTTCGATTGATTTTTCAGCTAACGCTGTAGCAAATTCGTTACGTTCCGTACTTACGCAGGCTTCAATCGCATGTGTCAATACGTCCATACCTGTATCTGCTGTAATTGCAGGTGGAACACTCTTAACCAATTCTGCATCAAGAATTGTTTCTTCCGGAGTCAAGTCCTTAGAAACCAATGGGTACTTTCTTGCAGCTTTTCTATCAGACACAACTGCAAAAGAAGTAACCTCTGAACCAGTACCACTTGTAGTTGGAATTGCGATCAATGGAACTTCTCCGTAGTTGTCAATTTTCATTGCAAAATCACGAATTGCTTTTGATGAATCAATAGCAGAACCTCCGCCAACAGCAATGATAGCTTCTGGTTTGTATTCCATCATCTTTTTGACACCCGCACTAATTTTTTCAATTGGTGGGTCAGGAACTACATCCATAAAAATATCATATACAATACCACCTTTTTTCAATGGTTCTGTAATCAAATCAATCATTTTACTTGTGAACACAAAAGGATCACAGATGATCAATACTTTTTTCTGTTCTAATTCACTTAAATGATCAAGAGAATTTTCTCCGAAATATACTTTTGTCTTAATTTCAAAACTTTTCATGCCAAACCTCTATTCTGGATAAATACATTCTACCTTCATTTCTTCAAATTTTTGAATCCATTCAGCATCTGGTTTTTTATCCGTCACGATGATGTCAATATCTCTGAAATCACCAATCTTTGAAAATGATATTCTTTTGAATTTCGAATGATCTACAGCAAGTATTTTAACCTTTGCACTGTTAAGCATCGTCATCTTATTACTTGCATGTCTGTCATCACTGTCTGTAAATCCAGCCTCAATATCAAGCCCTTTTGACGAAATAATGGCCTTGTCCACATAATAAGAACGAAGCGCTCGTTCTGTCAACGCTCCCACAAGAGCAAAAGAACTTGTTGTAACCTGACCTCCAGTAGAGATCACTGTTAAACCTGGGGCATCCGATAATTCAATCGCGATTTCCAACGAATTGGTAATTACCGTTATATCTTTTCTATCTTTGATCGCTTTCGCAATCGCCACAGCGGTGGAGCTCGCATCTAACACGATGCGTTCTCCATCCCTGATCATCTTTTCAACTAGATTTGCTATTTTCTGTTTACCGATAACGTTCCTGTTTTTACGAACATTAAATGGTAACTCCATGTTTGCGTTCTCGTTGAGAACTGCACCGCCGTAACTTTTTACAGCATAACCTTCGTTTTCGAGTTTATCTAAGTCTCGACGAATAGTTTCTTCTGACACTTCAAAAATGGCACTGAGTTCGCTAACAACAACTCTTCTTTCTACTTGTAATTTTTCAAGTATGGCGTTACGCCTTTCTATCGCAAGCATACTCTTACCTCCATTTTATTAATTACAGAATTGCTTTACGGATCTGTGCATCTGGATGTGCGATAACAGAAGAATCAAGGTACATACCTTCTTTTCCTACTGTTTGTTTTGCACGTTCAATCGCTGCTTGAACAGCCGCGATTTCACCTGTAATCATCATATATGATTTACCACACATACCTCTTGCAAGACGAATCTCAACTAAATCAACGATCGCTGTTTTAGCTGCTTCATCTGCTGCTACTACCATTGATGCAGCATCGTATGTTTCAAGAACACCAAGTGCTGAAACTTCTTCAATTTCTGTAGCCCCATAGATAGCTGGGAAGATCGATTCATGTGGATTTCCTAACACGAAACTACTGATTAAGTGATCTCCGTGCTGTACTCTTGCAGTATTAACTGCTGCATCTACTGCACTCAAATCTCCTGTAATAATTACAACGTATTTACCAGGACACACTGTTTGTGCTTCGATGACACTGATGTCAGAAGTTTTAACCATTGCATCTGCGGCTACAACCCCTGCCGAAACAGTCTTATATTCTACTATTCCAATTGCCTTACTCATTTAGTGCACGTCCTTCCTATTTTTCTATTACAACATACTTGTCACTGACTTCTGTTACAGTACCTGTAATTGAAGCATGGATAGCTACGCTAAGTCCATTGCCTGGTGCTGCGATCATTTGGCCTCTCTCTACTTTGTCACCAACTTTTACAACTGCTGTTGCAGGTGCGCCAATGTGTTGGCTAAGTAAGATACGAACTTTCTTCATATCAACAACGTCGTCATCAAGTGGCGCTTCTTTGTTGTATTTTGTTAAGTCTAATCTTGCCATTAATCTTTCCATAGGTACTTTTCTGTATTCTCTTTCCTCACCAACTGGTTTTGGAATAACACCCTGAGGTGGTTTGAGTCCAGCTTTTCTCAAGCCAGCTTTATATTCTGCCATCAATGATCTTGGTGATAAACCTTGCATACATGAATACATTTCACATAAGCCGCAAGATGAACAGAACATTGTATTTACAAAAATGTTAGGATCTTGCATATCCTTACATGTTGCAGCACGCATAAATTTATGTGGCTCAATAGGATGTCCGAGACGATTTCTTGGACATAAATCCGTACACATTGTACATTGACAACATGAAGCTGCTGCACGCTTCAAATCAATTGAAGCTTTGCTTTTCTTTTTGTTGATTATCAGATGGTCTTCTGGAAGCACTAAAACCGCGTTAGTAGTCTTAGTTACAGGTTGTGAACCTGTTCCAATGTTACCCATCATAGGCCCGCCGACAAAGTACACTGCGTTCTTTGTTGTAGTTCCACCAGCCAAATCTACTACTTCCTGGATTGTACATCCAAGAGGCACTCTTACTGTAACTGGTTTATTTACTTCGGCTACAACAGATACTAATTTATCTACTACTGGTGTATTTTTCTTGATTGCACGGTATACGTTGTATACTGTTTCAACGTTAAATACAGCCACACCACTTTGAATTGGTAATCCACCTGGATTAACAACTTTTCCAGTCACTTCGTAGATCAATACTACTTCGTCACCGGCTGGATACACTTCATCAAGTAATCCAAGTCTTACACCTGGATAATCGCCAATAACTGCATTAAGAGCTTCGATTGCTCCTGTATATGCTTTCTTGATACCGATTACGATATCTTTACTTCCCATTGTTTGACCCATCATATGGAAAGTTTCAACGATCTCGCGAGCGTATTTCTCCAATAACTGTCTATGTAATCTCAGTAGTGGCTCACATTCTGCACAGTTTAAGATAATAGTTTCAGCGTTTTCATTTAATTTTGCATATGTGGGAAATCCTGCACCACCTGCACCAACAATACCGTTTTGCTGCAATATGCTGCTTAATTCTTTCATTTCCATATACGTTCACTACTCCAGTCTTGTTCCATCATCAATAATACCGACAATTGCCGCGTCCACGGGTGCATCTGCCATGTCGCACCCGATTCTTGCAGCGCTTCCTTGAGCAACGAGAACATATTCACCAATTCCCGCGCCAATATTGTCAACCGCAATCACTTTCTGATCTTTAGCTCTCATTTGATCTAAAATTTCGACAACCATAAACTTGTTGCCAATTAATTTGTCGTTCTTTCTTGTCGAAACAACGCTTCCTACAACTTTTCCTGCGAGCATAAATACCTCCAACCATTACGGTCTATTCGTTATAGTTATTTAATAATAGTTACTGTTTGTCCTGTAGCGATCTTAGAAGCGTTTGCTTCGTCAGTATCGATATGCATTTCTAATGTGAAGCTTTCATCAACTCTGATTTGTACTTCATTGAAAACAGTAGCTCTTTCGTTATCTGCTTTTACAGATACGATTTGTCCATCCACAACGCCTGCTGCCATAGCATCCTTTGGAGCCATGTGGATGTGTCTTTTAGCGATGATGCATCCTTCTTCAAGATATACAACGCCTTTTGGTCCTACTACCGCGATTGGTGCTGAACCTTTGATATCGCCTGACGGTCTGATTGGCGCTTTAACACCTAATTTAATTGCATCTGTAGCTGAAATTTCTACTTGTGATTTGCTTCTAACTGGTCCTAAAACTCTTACGCCTTCAATTGCACGAAGTTTTAAACCTACGATTGTTACTAATTCGTTTGATGCAAATTGTCCACCCATAAGTTCTTTTTTCTTTGTTAATTGATAGCCTTTACCAAATAAAATTTCAACATGTTCTTGTGTTAAGTGGATATGTCTGGCTGACACACCGATTGGCACCAAGTAACCATTGCTAGCGTTTTCTTTTTTATCAATTGCTTCCATAACAAGTCTAGCAATTAATTCAATATTATTATTTTCCATAATTCGAACCCGCCTTTGTATTTAGGTTATGGACGGCGAGTTTTTCATCACCGTCCAACAAATCTTAAATTAGACTATTTGATAGCTGGAAGAATTTTTTCTACATCGCCGTGTGGTCTTGGGATTACGTGTGTAGCTACTAATTCACCAAGTCTAGCTGCGCTAGAAGCACCTGATTCTACAGCTGCTTTAACTGCCCCAACGTCTCCACGTACCATAACAGATACTAAACCAGAACCGATTTTTTCTGTTCCTACTAATGTAACGTTAGCTGCTTTTAACATTGCATCTGCTGCTTCAACTGCTGCTACTAAACCTCTTGTTTCTACTAATCCTAATGCTTGTTGTACCATTACAAAATCCTCCTTAATAATTGTTTGTTGTGGTTGTTGTTTTTTTACTCTTTGTACTGTCTTAGACGGAGCTTTTGCCTGAGCTGCTGTCGTCTTTTTTGCTGCAGGTTTTGCTGCAGTCTTTTTCTCTTCCGCCATATTACCTGCCTCCTATAACTCTAAGCGGCTAGCGCTTTGTTGTACGATTCTTACAATCTCTTCATGGGGATTCGCAATTATCGCTTTTGCAACCGGTTTTTTGATTGCGTGTGCATCTGCTGCTTCAACTGCTGCTGTTACTGCTGAAATGCTGCCTTGAACTACAACTGTAACAAGTCGTCCGCCAAGCTTCTTTTCCCATGTAACAAACTCAACATCAGCTGCTTTAACCATAAGGTCCAATGCGTCAATCGCCGCCGTTGTACTAGGAATCTCAATAAATCCGTATGATTTTCCCATGAATGTTATCTCCTTTTAAATCAATGATTAGATTGTTGGAAGAATTTTTTCTACGTCAGCGTGTGGTCTTGGGATTACGTGTGTAGCTACTAATTCACCAAGTCTAGCTGCTGCGTCAGCACCTGATTCTACAGCTGCTTTAACTGCTCCAACGTCTCCACGTA
>JAZQMU010000132.1:0-6034 GCA_045543595.1 Faecalimonas sp. | reverse complement strand
CAGCACATGAGGTGACAGGTAGTTGTCATTTTTTAGAAGCTTGTGGTAAAAATATTTTAGTTGATTGTGGAATGGAACAGGGACCAGATCTCTATGAGAACCAGCAATTGCCAATTGCTGCAGGTGACATTGATTATATTTTGCTTACCCATGCACATATTGATCATTCGGGGTTAATTCCACTTATGTGTAAACAAGGTTTTAAAGGTGAGATCATTACAACATTTGCCACAGCAGATTTGTGTAATATCATGCTTCGCGATAGTGCACACATTCAGGAATTTGAAGCAGAGTGGCGTAACCGTAAGGCAAAGCGTTCAGGTGCACCACTTTACGAACCGCTTTATACCACGCAGGACGCCATTGATGCCATCAATCTTTTGGCACCGGTGGACTATGGACAGAAAGTTACGATTGCAGAAGGAATCGATGTGCGTTTTACAGATATTGGGCATTTGATCGGTTCTGCAAGCATTGAAGTATGGATTGCAGAAGAAGGAGTAGCGAAAAAGATTGTATTTTCAGGGGACATTGGCAATATCGATCAGCCAATCTTAAAAGATCCTTCTCCTACAGAAGATGCAGATTATATCGTGATTGAATCTACTTATGGTAATCGAATCCATAGTGAGGAACGTCCGGATTATCTGGGAGAGTTTACAAGGATTTTGAAAGAAACATTCCTGAAAGGCGGAAATGTAGTCATTCCGTCCTTTGCAGTTGGAAGAACACAGGAAATCTTATATTTTATTCGCGAGATCAAGGAACAGAACTTGCTTCCAGAGTATCCGAATTTTGAAGTGTATGTGGATAGTCCGCTTGCCATTGAAGCGACCAGTGTATTTACGAAAAATGGAAGAAGCTGCTACGACGAGGCGGCGATGGAACTAGTGTCTAAAGGTATTAACCCATTGGTATTTCCAGGACTTAAGCTGGCAGTAAGCAGTGACGAATCTAAGATGATCAATTTTGATAACAATCCAAAGGTCATTGTCTCAGCATCTGGTATGTGTGAAGCTGGGCGTATACGTCATCACTTGAAACATAATCTCTGGAGAAGCGATTCCACGATCCTCTTCGTAGGTTATCAGGCAGTAGGAACTCTTGGAAGAAAATTGATCGAGGGAACTCCATCTGTGAAGCTCTTTGGCGAGAATATTGAAGTTTCAGCACGTATTGAGTCATTAAAAGGTATCAGTGGTCACGCGGATATGGATGGACTTATGAAGTGGCTGGAAGGCTTTAAGAGCAATGTGCAGCACGTATTTGTGGTGCATGGAGAAGATACGGTGACAGATGAATTTGCAAAGACGGTGACAGATACTTTTGGCTGGAACGCATTTGCACCTTATTCAGGAGGGTGCGTAGATCTTGCTGCAAATGAAATCCTTACAGAGGGAGTTCGTGTTGTGAAGCAGAAAGCTGATAAGCCAATGAAGGTGAAGGCAGAAAATGCATTCAACCGTTTGGTTCTTGCATGTAAGCGTCTTATGACGGTCGTTATGAAGTGCGAAGGCATGGCAAATAAGGATCTTGCAAAATTTGAAGCCCAGATTCAGAATCTGGCTGATAAATGGAACCCAGACAATTGGGATGTCAAGGGATAAAAGTTTTTTTATTTTCAAATAGGGTCGAATAGATGAGAGCCATCTTGTGCATCATTTTACTATTACGAAATGTGATAGGAGGATGCGCAAGATGGCTCTTAGTAAAGTAGAAATCTGTGGTGTGGATACGACAAAACTTCCAATTCTTAAGGAAGAAGAGAAGAAAGCGTTGTTTGAACGGATCAAGAAAGGAGATGAGGCGGCGAAAGAAGAATACATCAGAGGGAACCTTCGTCTGGTCTTGAGTGTGATCAAAAGGTTTGGAAACAGTAACGAAAATATGGATGATTTATTTCAGGTTGGCTGCATTGGTCTTATCAAGGCAATCAACAATTTTAATACAGAACTTGATGTGAGATTTTCCACCTATGCGGTACCCATGATCATAGGGGAAATTCGAAGATATCTGCGGGATAACAGTGCGATACGTGTGAGCAGATCCCTGCGTGATACGGCATATAAGGTCATTTACGCGAGGGAAATTTATGAAAAAAAGAATCTGAGGGAACCTACTTTACAGGAGATTGCTGCAGAGATTGGCATTCCGAAAGAAGAAATTGTGTTTGCTATGGATGCCATTCAGACGCCAATGAGCTTACAGGAACCGGTTTACAGTGATGGGGAAGATGCCCTTTATGTGATGGATCAAGTAAGCGATAAGAAGAATCTGGAAGAAAACTGGGTGGAAGAATTGGCCCTTAGAGCAGCAATAGACAGGCTGGATGAACGGGAGAGATACATCATTCAACTTCGCTTCTTCGAAGGGAAAACCCAGATGGAAGTGGCTGATGATATTGGGATTTCTCAGGCTCAGGTCAGCAGATTAGAAAAACATGCACTAAAAGTCATGAAAAACTATTTAACATAATCGTAAAGATTTTTGGGTTGAAATTCTATATCGTTCATACTATGATTGATTTATGAGAGTGATGGGAGGAATGCTATGTACAAGGTGTGTATATTTGACCTGGACGGAACATTGACGGACACTTTGGAATCATTGTCTTATTCTGTAAATGCTACGCTGCGAGAATTGGGACTTGGACAGATTTCAGATGAACAGTGCAAAGCATTTGTGGGAAATGGAGCGAGACATCTGATTGAGAAGTCACTAGAGGCAGCAGGTGATCCGGAACTTTTCAATATTGAGAAAGCAATGGAAGTTTATGGAAGGATTTTCAAAGAAAACTGCACTTATCATGTGGCACCTTACCCTGGAGTTGTGGAACTTCTCGAGGCATTGAAGAAAGATGGAGTGAAACTGGCAGTCTTGTCGAACAAGCCACATTTGCAGACGATTGATGTGGTGAAGACATTCTTTGGTGAAGACTTGTTCGCCTGGGTACAAGGTCAGCAGGAAGGGGTTCCAAGAAAACCAGATCCGGCAGCAGCAATTCTGATAGCAGAGCATTTCAACGTGCCGAAAGAAGAATGTGTGTACATTGGGGATTCGGATGTAGATATGCAGACAGGAAATGCGGCGGGTATGAAGACCGTTGGTGTTACATGGGGATTCCGAAGCAAAGAGGTGCTTCTTACACATGGGGCACATTGCACGATAGACAGAGCAGAGGAACTTATCGCAATTGTAGGATCAGAAGGAGTAAAATAGTATGTACGGTTATGATGAAGAATGTTTGAAAGTGTTTTTAGCAAAACAAGAACAATTATTTGATGAACCAGTCGCAGAAACGCTGGAAGAAGCAGAGGAGTTCTTAGATGACTGCATGGCAGTTGTTGTTGATTCACTTGATGAAGTGAGAGAATACTTTGAAGAGAACGGGGCAGACATTTCTGATATGTCCGATGAAGAGCTTGAGGAAGCTTCGGAGGTATTTGCATTACCTAGCGGACAATATCTTATCGTAGAAGGCTAGTAAGAATAGAGCACTTAGAAAGGAACCAGGAGAACTATCTCTTGGTTCCTTTTTCAAGTGCATCTTCAATTGCATTTAGTATTACCTGGGATGTGTATGGACTTTCTGAAGAATATTTTATATTTTCTAAAGATTGTTCTTGATAAATCTGCTCCGCAATATATTCAATCGTTGGCTGCATCAGCGGATACATGGTTTCCACAGATTCGTCCAGGTTAGTGAATCGTATTGCATTGATGTGGGAACTATCTACGAGAACTTCTACTTCAAGGTCGGTGTTATTAAGGGTCACAGTCGAAGTGTAGATCCCTGGTATATAGCGCGGGGCAGGGTCTCCGCCAGATTCTTTTTTAGGACCAAACATAATTGCCAATAATATGATCAATAAAATACCGAGCAATACAAACACGGCAGTATAGATGATTTCTTTCATGTGTAAGACCATAATCTTTGTCTTAGAACTCATAAATGCCTCCTGATGAACGTTATAAGCTGTTTTTTTATAATGTATGTATAAGAATGGAAATTTATTCGGGCTTTTGCGTGACAAAAAGGTCTGATTCTTGTAAAATAGGGAAAGTGATATGAAAAGAGGTGCAAAAATGTATATTATTGTAGGGTTAGGAAATCCGGATAAGCAATATGAGGGTACACGCCACAATGTTGGTTTTGATGTCATAGATGCAATTGCAGACAAATATAATATAGATGTGACAGAGCGCAAACACAGAGCATTTTGCGGGAAGGGTCTGGTTGCAGGACAAAGAGTGATCCTTGTGAAGCCACAGACTTATATGAACCTCAGCGGTGAAAGTGTGAGAAGTGTGCTCGATTTTTATAAAGTGGATGAGGAATCTGAACTTATCGTCATCTTCGACGATGTAAGTCTCGGAGTAGGACAACTTCGTATCCGTAAAAAAGGCAGTGCAGGCGGTCACAATGGAATTAAAAATATTATTCAACATTTGGGACATAATGTATTCCAGAGAATTAAAGTCGGAGTTGGGGAAAAACCAAAGGAATATGATCTTGCAGATTATGTGCTTGGTCATTTCTCAAAAGAAGATAAAGAGTTGATGAAAGATGGTTATAAGCGTGCAGTCGAAGCAGTGGAAATGCTGGTTATGGGAGATATCGACGGTGCGATGAACGAGTTTAACAAGAAGGTAGTTGTTAAGGAGTAGGAACATGCAGGCTTTCGTAGCACCCCTCGTGGAACTGGCTGAATATGAGACAGTCTTGAGGAAGCGTAAGGAAAAGAAGGGGATTTTGCAGTTTTCAGGCTGCGTGACATCCCAGAAAACACATATGATGTATGCACTCAGCGATGGTTTTGATTACAAAATCATCGCTACTTCTAGTGACATGAAAGCCAAAGAAATCTACGAAGAATATAAATTTTTGGATCAAAATGTATATTTATATCCAGCCAAGGATCTACTTTTTTATCAGGCGGATCTCAGAGGGAAATACCTCATTAAACAACGTATGGAAGTATTCCAGGCTATGATGGAGCAGGAACAGGTGACAGTCATCACAAGTTTTGACGGATTTATGGATTCTTTGCTTCCTCTTTCGACATTAAAAGAACGTGTTGCTGCATTTCAGGTGGGAGATGTAGTTGATTTTGAAGTGATAAAAAAACAGTTGGCGAAAATGGGGTTCGAGCGCGAAGAACAGATTGATGGACCTGGTCAGTTTGCAGTGCGAGGCGGAATCCTTGATATCTATCCATTGACAGAGGAAGTGCCGATCCGTATTGAACTTTGGGGCGATGAGATCGATTCTATCCGTACCTTTGATGTGGAAAGTCAGCGTTCCATCGAAAACTTGCAGGAAATTACGGTATATCCAGCAAGTGATTTCCCAGAGGAAGAGGCAAAGCGAGTTTCTTTCTTAGACTATTTTGATACCGAAAAGACTATTCTCTTTTTAGACGAGCCAGTGCGTCTCATGGAAAAGGGAAATGGTGTGGAAAGTGAATTTATTCAGGCTCAGGCTAACCGCATGGAAAGTGGATTTGATGTTTCAGATGAAGAGATGAAACTTTTCAGCGCCAATGATATTGCAGAGAAAATGCAGGAGTTCTATGGGGTGGCATTTTCTGCTTTGGAGATGAAGTGTAAGGAACTTCGAGCTAGAGAGGTGTTTCATTTACAAAGTAAAAGTGTGAATCCATACAATAACAGTTTTGAAACTTTGACGCGTGATCTGAAACGATTGAAAAGAATGGGCTACAGGGTTGTGTTGCTTTCTGGTTCCAGAACGAGAGCAAAACGTCTTGCAGAAGATTTGCGAGATTATGATCTGAGCAGTTTTTATAGTGAAGACATGGACCGGGAAGTACAAAATGGCGAGATCATGGTAACTTACGGACATGTGACAAATGGGTATGAGTATGCCCTTTTGAAATTTATGGTGATTTCCGAGACGGATATTTTCGGAAAAACGAAGAAAAAGAAAAAAAGAAAGACCTATGAGGGTCAGAAAATATTAAGTTTCTCCGAACTGAAGATTGGGGACTATGTGGTGCATGAAAACCATGGTCTT
>JAZQMU010000131.1:0-5236 GCA_045543595.1 Faecalimonas sp. | reverse complement strand
AAATTACGTATGACTCGTCTGCGCGTTCCTGGAAAAGAAGTTTGTCTTGCGCATGTTGTGAATCCAACAGATCCAGTTATTTATCAGAATTTGGCATTACATATTGGTGTCCACGAAGGTGAAGATCATACAGGTGAAACTCTTGGTCTCATTCGTTTCACACCATGGGAAGCTGTTGTAGCTGCTGCCGATATAGCAGTGAAGAGCGCTAATGTTCAACTCTGTTTTATGGACCGTTTCTGTGGTTCTTTGATTGTAAGCGGAAATTTAACTGATGTGCAGACTTGCGTAGAGGAAGTCGTTCGATATTTTGGCGAGGAATTAGGTTTTAGAACTTGCAAAATCCATAAAAGTTAAGAAATAGGATGTTGTTATAGATGAAAAAATTATTCTTGATGGGGCGTAGTGAAGCTGGTAAAACTTCTCTTACCCAAGCATTAAAAGGTGAAGAACTTCACTATGTAAAAACACAATATACGAACACAAACGATGATACTATCGATTCACCTGGCGAATATGCAGAATCTAAGCGTTTCAGTGTTGGTCTTGCCTGCTTTTCTTTTGAAGCAGATGTGATCGCGATCGTACAGGCAGCTGACGAACCGTTCAGTTTGTTTGGGGCAAGTTCAAGATGCTTTATTCTTCGACCTTTGATCGGTATTATTACAAAAACAGATTCTCCATATGCGAATATCCCTATGGTGAAACAGTGGCTGATCAATGCCGGCTGTGAACGAATCTTTTTAGTAAATAATGTTACTCGCGAAGGTATAGATGAATTGATGGAATATCTTCAGGAAGATTTGCCGAAATTGACATTGGAACAAGCAAAATTTAAACAACGTCTTGGACTTAACGAGTGGGATCCTCTCCCTGAAGGTGTTGAATATCCAGATAATATATAGATTATAAAAGATGTTTTGAGTTAGACCAGAACATCTTTTTTTATTGCGCATATATTGAACCATGAAACAGGAGGTTTATTATGCGAAAAAGAATCTTATCATTTCTTTTAATCACATGCTTGCTGCTTACTTTTAGCACAGGCTGCTCATCAAAAGATAACAATGACCATACTCACGTTGTTCTGAATGAAGTTGCACATTCTATCTTCTATGCACCTATGTATGTTGCGATTGAAAACGGGTATTTTGCTGAAGAAGGAATTGATTTAGAACTTGTGACAGGTTTTGGTGCCGATAAAACCATGACTGCTGTTTTATCTGGTGAAGCGGATATTGGATTTATGGGGGCAGAGGCTTCTATCTACACGTACAACGAAGGAGCTAACGATTATGTAGTAAACTTCGCTCAGCTCACACAGCGTGCCGGCAATTTCCTTGTTGCGAAAGAAAAAATGACTGATTTTAGCTGGAGTGATCTTCGCGGTTCGTATGTTCTTGGTGGCCGAAAAGGCGGTATGCCACAAATGGTGTTTGAATATATTTTAAAACAAAACGGTATCAATCCTGACAAAGATCTTACCATCAATCAAAATATTGATTTTGGTTCTACCGCTGCCGCTTTTCCAGACAGTGAAGCTGATTTTACTGTAGAATTTGAACCACACGCTACCGCACTTGAGTCTGCGGGAAAAGGCTATGTTGTTGCTTCTCTTGGTGAAGATAGTGGATATGTTCCTTACACTGCATTTTCAGCAAAAGTTAGTTTTATAGAAGAACATCCTGAAATCATCCAAGGATTTACCAATGCACTTCAGAAGGGAATGGATTACGTTCAAGGTCATACTCCTGCTGAGATTGCTAAGACAATTGCACCTCAATTCTCTGAAACAGACATAGATACACTGACAACCATTGTGACTCGCTATTACGCACAGGATACTTGGAAGTCTAATCTTGTTTTTGAAGAAGACAGTTTTAATCTATTATTAGATATTTTAGATATTGCCGGAGAACTTTCAAAAAGACCAGCTTATAACACTCTTGTAAACACCACGTTTGCAACGAAATCCAAACAGTAATTCTTCTCATCTAATTGACAAATAGTGGTATTTTATGATAATCTTAGTTAGTGTGTTTTAACATATTAACAGTACAGATATCTAACAAGGAGGCGACATAATGAGAGGTACAGTTAAATGGTTCAACAACCAAAAAGGATACGGTTTTATCTGTGATGAGGCTGGTAACGATATTTTCGTACACTATACTGCACTTAACATGGATGGTTATAAAACGTTAAAGGAAGGCCAAGAAGTAGAATATGAATTGGCCGATGGCGCAAAAGGACCACAGGCACTCAATGTAGTAAGACTTTAATCTAATTTACAGTGCCTTTTATCTATGGGTAGTTTGATATATAAAAAGCATTTTATAAACTAAGATTAAAATAAGAGGGAACCTTTTTAAAGGTGCCCTCTTTCTTTTTATCCTTATACATTTGCATGATAAGCTTCATCTGCTTCCCACACATCAAATCCATTGTCTTTCAATACGGAAACCACTTTTTCAGGTGCATCCGATTTTAAGATTGCTGAAGCGTCTGCTCCGTTTGCAAACGCATACATATATTCAATGTTCACGCCAGCAACCATGATTTCATGCATTGCCTTACTAAGAGAACCTGTAGCGTGTGGAACACGAAGCGCTACAACATCTGTTAGCATAGAAGTGATGCCTGCTTCCTTTAATACTGCTTTCCCTTTTTCTGGATCAGACACGATCATACGGAGCATACCATAATCTGCTGTATCTGCTAAACTGAGGGCTACAATATTCACATCATTTTGACCAAGCGTTTTTAAAACTTCATCTAAACGGCCTTCTTTATTTTCCAAAAATACAGATAATTGTTTAATTGTCATTGCATGTCCCTCCTATTATAAATTTCTATTGTCAATAACACGTTTCGCTTTTCCTTCACTACGTGCAATTGTTTTAGGTTCAACTAATTTTACATTTACAGCGATGCCAAGAGCTTGTTTCAATACACCTGCAATCTTGTTTTTCAGTTTTTCAAGAGCACGGATCTCATCTGAGAAGTATTTTTCATCAACTTCTACCATGACTGTAAGAACATCAAGATTATTTTCGCGGTCCACAACAAGCATATAGTGTGGTGCAACACCTTCCCCAATAGAAAGAAGTGCTGTTTCCACTTGTGTTGGGAATACGTTTACGCCACGAATAACCTTCATATCGTCTGTACGTCCCTTGAATTTCGAAATTCTTGGAAGCGTTCTGCCACATTCACATGTGCTATGGTCGATAGATGTTAAATCCTTTGTTCTGTAACGGATAAGTGGCATACCTTCTTTTGAAAGCGTTGTAAATATAAGTTCACCCGTTTCTCCATCAGCTACTGGTTCATTTGTCGCTGGATCCAGCACTTCTGGATAAAAATGATCTTCATGGATATGAAGTCCTTTATGGTGAATACAATCCATTGCAACACCAGGACCTGTAATTTCACAAAGTCCGTAGATATCAAAACAGTTAACATTTAAGTTTTCTTCAATCTGACAACGCATTTCATCTGTCCAAGGTTCTGCGCCATTGATACCAACTTTTAATTGAAGTTTGTCAACGACTCCTGCTTCTTTCGCTGCTTCGGAAAGATATAGCGCATAAGATGGCGTACATGCAAATGCTGTTGCGCCAAAGTCTTCCATACACATAAGTTGTCTCTGCGTATTTCCAGAAGACATAGGAATTGACATACATCCAAGTGCTCTTGCACCAAAGTCAAGTCCAAGACCACCTGTGAAGAGTCCGTATCCGTAACAAATATGTAGTTTATCTTCTTCTGTCATGCCAGCCATAGTAAGACATCTAGCTACACATTCGCCCCAAACATCCACATCTTTTTCTGTATAAGATGCGAGCGTAAGTTTACCTGTTGTACCTGATGTACCTTGGACACGTGCAATTTTGCTCTGTGGAACAGCTAGGAGTCCAAATGGATAATTCGCTCGGAGGTCCTCCTTTGTTGTAAATGGAAGTTTCCCAATATCATCAATACTCTTGATATCTTCTGGTTTTACTCCTAGTTCATCCATTTTCTTGCGGTAGAACTCTACATTTTCATATACACGTTTTACCTGTTTTACGAGTTTTTCACTTTGCAGAGCTTTCATCTCTTCTCTGCTCATACACTCAATCTCAGGATCTCTGATCTTTTCTACCCAATTTTCTTTTGCTATTTTTGCCATGTTCATTCTCTCCTTAAAATCACTTTTCTATGCAGTATGCCAACCTACAGCAGTGAAGATCTGCTTTCTTCACAACCAGTGATTCCCTTCGTTCCAGTTGGCATTTCTATGCGGAACGAAGGTTCAGAAAGATGAAACAACTCCATATATGTCTGTCCATGATGTCTATACCTCCAATACTTTGATTTGGATTACTTCAAATTATATCCTACTTCAAAGGCTTTTTTATTGATTTCGATTGTCTTTGGCGGAACTGTTTTTTCAATCACTTCATACCACAAATCTTTTTCGAAATCCATATGCTGTGCTGCAATTCCCAGCACGATCATGTTAAATACGCGTGAATTACCAAGTTTTTTTGCTTCTTCTGTCGCGTTTACTGTATATACCTTGTGATCCTTTGCAAGGTTTTCAATGATATTTTCTGGATATTCTGCTGCTCCGATCACAACAGGCATTGGATCAATTCTCCAATCATTGATAATAAGAGCGCCATCTTCTTTTAAAAAATGAGAATATCTCATTGCTTCCAACTTTTCAAATGCGATGATCACATCAGCCTGACCTTCTTCTACGATTGGTTCTGCAACCTTTTCACCGTAGCGGACAAATGTAACAACACTGCCTCCACGTTGTGCCATACCATGCACTTCTGAAAGTTTCACATCATAACCACCTGCAATAGCGAGTCCACCAAGAATTCTGCTTGTAAGAAGTGTCCCCTGACCACCAACACCTACGATCATAATATTTTTTGTTGCCATTATTTGTCACCTGCCTTTACTAATTCGATCGCATCGAATTTACATAATGTCTGGCAAAGACCACAGCCAGTACACATTGTATCGTCAATGTGAATTGTTCCGTCCGGATTCTTTGTCATCGCTGGACAACCAGGTTTCATACACATACCACATTTCTTACATTTATCTGGATGTGCGATATAAACTGGTTTCTTTGATTTATCTAAAAGTACGCAAGGTGACTTTGTGATAATAACTGACACTTCATCTCTGGCAACTTCTTCTTTCACCACTTTTTCTAGTTTCGCAATATCAAATG
>JAZQMU010000130.1:0-23756 GCA_045543595.1 Faecalimonas sp. | reverse complement strand
CTTTGTAAAGGAATATACAGATATTGAATTCCAGACATACAACGAACCAGCGCGTATCATGATTGTAAGCGATTGGGATGAACAGACAGTTGCAACTGTTAAGAAGAGTGCAAAACTTCGTACTGCGGGAGATATTAAGAGCAGTATTTTGACAGAAGCGAAAAAAAATGATGAGATTACAATCGTGGAAAAGGCTGAAAAGTGGGCTTTAGTCCGCACGAAAGATGGAGTGATCGGCCATGTGAAATACAGCGCCTTGAAGGACGAAAAACAGGTTGTCGTGGATCGTGCTTTCAAGAAACCGGTCTATCCAAATCTTACAAAAAACTACACAATCAATATGGCTTGGCATGCAGTGTCAGATAAATCTGTCAATGATACAGTATTATCGACTATCGCCAATACAAAAGGGTTAACTACAATTTCACCAACATGGTTTGCGCTTGAGGATACAGAAGGAAATATTTCTTCTTTGGCAAGTACAGATTATGTAAACTATGCACATCAGATTGGTTTGGAAGTATGGGCACTTATCAAGGACTTTGACGGCGAGATTGATACGGAAGAAGAAGTTTTTGAAGTACTCAGCAAAACATCAAATCGTACGAATGTGATCAATGAATTGATGGCGGAAGTATTTAAACACGATATCGACGGTATTAATGTGGACTTCGAACATATTTCGAAGGAATGCGCAGAACATTATCTTCAATTCTTGCGAGAATTATCTGTAAAATGCAGACAAAATGGTATCATTCTGTCCGTGGATAACTTTGTTCCATCATCTGATAAGATGCATTATAATCTGAAAGAACAGGCAGAGATTGTAGACTATGTGATCATCATGGGATATAACGAACATTATGAAGGTTCCTCTACAAGCGGACCAGTTGCTTCACTCAGTTTTGTAGAAAATGGAATCAAGGATGCGTTAGATTTTGTCCCAAGTGAAAAACTTATCAATGCTGTGCCTTTCTATACAAGATTATGGATGGAGACACCAGCAACTTCAGAATCGGAAGCATTGCTGGAAAGCGAAACTTATCGTCTGAAGACGACACCGGCATTATTAGAAGAGGCTGGAGTGGAAGCAAAACTGGATCCTGCTACAGGACTTAATTATGCACAGTGGGAAAAAGATGGTGTTACCTATAAAATCTGGATTGAAGATGCCATGTCACTTGAAGCAAAACTTCAATTTATAAAGAAGTATAATTTGGCAGGTGTTTCTGCATGGCGACTTGGATACGAAAGCGCAGAAACCTGGGATCTTATTTTAAAATATGTAAATTAACTCTTGAAAGGACCGAATTGTTTCGGTCCTTTCTTCATATATTGGTATCAAAATCTTTTGGAGACTCTGTGTGAAAAGAAAAATTGAGTTATCTATGGCGATTTTGCTGCTTCTTGGTGCAATCGTAGTCAGCAAAAAACTGAGTGATTATGTGGAGGAAGTTTCTGGAAAACAGTTAAAATCCGATGAAATTATCATTGTGATCGACCCTGGACATGGAGGAGAAGACCCTGGGAAAGTAGGGGTAAATGATGCATTAGAAAAGGATATTAACATTCAAATAGGGTTAAAACTGAAAACGTTACTGGAGGATGAAGGACTTCAGATTATTATGACGAGGGAAGATGACAATGTTCCTACAAAAAAACGGGAAGATCTGGAGTCCAGGATTGCATTGATCAACGAAGTGAAACCAGATCTGGTAATTTGTATTCATCAAAATAGTTTTACTGATCCGACAGTTGCAGGTGCGCAAGTCTTTTATCACGGTTCCTCTGACATTTCAAAGGAAATTGCTCAGGTAATACAGGAGGAACTGTGGCTTATGGATGAAGAACATAAAAGAGAAATTAAGGGGAATGAAAGTTATTACATGTTAAGCGAGACAAAGGTACCGACTGTCATTGTAGAATGTGGTTTTTTGAGTAATCAGGAGGATGCAGAGAAACTGACAACAGAGGAATATCAAAATGAGATTGCAAATGCAATAAATACGGGTATAATAAAATGGCTAGATAAATAGTAGAAAGAATGTTATAATAAAAGTTATGAAAACGATAATAGAAAAAATAGACAGAAATCAAATAGATGAAGAAATCATGAACCGAGCGGGTGAGATTTTGAAACAAGGCGGCCTCGTGGCATTTCCAACGGAGACTGTGTATGGGTTAGGAGCCAACGCATTGAATGAGGAAGCTGCAATGAAAACATATGCGGCGAAGGGACGTCCTAGTGATAATCCGCTGATCGTTCATGTGGCAGATGTTGAAGCTTTGGATCAGATTGTCACCCATGTGCCGGAAAAGGCTAGAAAAGTGATAGATGCATTTTGGCCAGGGCCGTTGACACTTATCTTTGATAAGACGGATGTGGTTCCAATGGGAACAACAGGTGGCTTAGACACGGTTGCAGTCCGTATGCCAGTTCACGAAATCGCTCTTGCATTGATTCGTGCAGCAGGCGGATATGTATCTGCCCCAAGTGCGAACAAATCAGGAAGACCAAGTCCGACACGAGCAGAGCATGTGGCGGAGGATCTGGATGGAATCATTGAGATGATCATAGATGGTGGCGGCGTAGAAATCGGTTTGGAATCCACAATCCTTGATGTGACTGTTGACCCACCGATGATCTTGAGACCGGGTGCCATTACCAAGGAGATGCTTGAAGACGTCATTGGAGAAGTTACGATCGATCAGGCAATTCTCTCAGATGATGCAGGTGCACCAAAGGCTCCTGGTATGAAATATAGGCATTACGCACCAAAAGCTCAGCTTACAATTGTGGAAGGTGAGACGCAGGAGGTCGTAAAAGCGATCAAGCAGCTTGCCTACAGACAAAAGCGTATGGGAAATCAGGTGGGTATTATTGCTACAAATGAAACCATGGATTCTTATACGAATGGGATTGTAAAAAGCATTGGTTCCAGAAGTAATGAAAACTCTATTGCAAAGAATTTATATAAAGTACTTCGTGAATTTGATGAAGAAGATGTAAGCTATATCTATAGTGAAGCCTTCGACTATGAAGGAATCGGTTACGCAATCATGAACCGACTGGATAAAGCAGCAGGGCATCAAGTGATAGAAGCGAGTGAAATAACCAAACTGCAAAAGTACAGAAGAATACTATTTGTGAGCAATAGTGATAATTGCAGAGGACCTATGGCTGCAGAATTACTTCGCAACCAAGTGCTGAATCAGGAATACGAAGTGGGTTCTCGCGGAATGGTAGTTTTATTTCCAGAACCTGCAAATCAAAAAGCAGAAGCCATTATGAGGAGCCAGCAGATGACGCTGGAAGGACATATGGCAACACAGCTGGAAGAAGCGGACCTGGATGACGAAACATTAGTGTTTACATTTGATGAAAAAAGAAAATGGAAGATCATTTCTGAATTTGAAAATGTAAAACATGTATATACTTTGAATGAGTATATTGAAGATGATAGAGAAGTGAAATCGGCGCATGGACAACCGTTGGTTGTTTATGGAGAAAATTACGAATTACTTCGTGAACTTATCAAAAAATTGGCGAATATACTAAACGAGGAGGGCAAATAAATGATCGCTTTAGGGTGTGACCACGGTGGTTATGAGTTAAAATTAGAAATTATCAAATATTTAGAAAAAAATGGTTTGGAATACAAAGATTTTGGATGTCATGGAGAATCATGTGATTATCCAGTATACGCAAAGAAAGTAGGACAAGCTATTTTGGATGGTGAATGTGAAAAAGGTATTTTAGTATGTGGAACAGGAATTGGGATATCAATTGCTGCGAACAAGATGAAAGGCATTCGATGTGCAATGCTTTCTGACTGTTTCTCCGCAGAAGCTACTAGACTACACAATGATGCAAATGTAATGGCATTAGGCGGAAGAACGATCGGTCCAGAATTGGCAGTTAAGATTGTTGATACATTCTTAAACACTCCATTTTCGGAGGATGAGCGTCATATGCGCCGCATAAGCATGCTCGAGGATTAAGAGGAGGATAAAACTTATGTCTGGTAAAAGAACAGATTATATTTCATGGGATGAATACTTTATGGGAGTTGCAATGCTGTCAGGCATGCGCTCAAAGGATCCTAACACACAAGTTGGTTGTTGTATTGTAAGTCAGGAGAACAAGATTCTTTCTATGGGATACAATGGGCTTCCAATCGGTTGTTCTGATGATGATTTTCCTTGGGAAAGAGAAGGGGATCCATTGGAAACAAAATATTTATTCACAGCTCATAGTGAATTGAATGCTATCTTGAACTATGGCGGCGGAAGCTTAAAAGGTGCAAAATTGTATGTTTCTTTATTCCCATGTAACGAATGTGCGAAAGCTATCATTCAATCAGGAATCAGAGAAGTCATCTATGACAGCGACAAATATGCATCTACACCATCGACAATTGCGTCAAAGAGAATGTTTGATGCAGCAGGTGTAAAATATACTCAGTTCCAAAGAACAGGCAGAGAAATCAGTTTTTCATTATAAGAAACACAGAAAGGAGAGCATAGCATGGATGTTAGATCAATCAGTATGAATTGCACAAGACCTGAATTTGTTGGTACAGCAGTGCTTGATACCATTGGTTTAGTGATCCCAGGTATCGACAATGATCTGCTTCAGAAGATGAACGTTGGCGATAAGTACCATGCTCTTGGTCTGTTTAGTTCCAGAACAGGGGCAGCAGGACAGTTTACAGCATTGGATGATGCGGTGAAGTCTACCAATACAGAAGTCTTAAGCATTGAGCTCCCACGTGATACAAAAGGCTGGGGCGGACACGGTAACTACGTTGTTCTCGGCGGAAATGATGTGTCAGATGTGCGAGATGCTATCCGCATGGCTCTTGATCTCACTAACAAATATGCAGGTGAGTTATACATCAGTGAAGCGGGACACTTGGAGTTTGCATATTCAGCAAGTGCGGGACCAGTCCTTCAGAAAGCATTTGGTGCACTTCCTAATCAGGCATTTGGTTTTTTGGCAGGATCTCCAGCGGCGATCGGGCTTGTAATGGCAGATACTGTCGTGAAGTCTGCAAATGTGGAAATTGTTAGTTATATGACTCCGGACAACGGGACAAGCCATTCCAACGAAGTGATCCTGGCGTTCTCGGGAGAAGCGACAGCAGTGAAATCAGCGGTGCTGGAAGCAAGACAAATCGGTCTTGAATTACTCATTGCTATGGGAAGCTATCCGAATATTCCTGGAACACCTTATTTATAGGATTTGTTGAAATTATACGATTCGCAAGGTTGTAAAAAGAAGATTACGACCTTTGCGAATCTTTTTTTGTGCAGTTTTTGTAGAGATTGCACGAAAAGGAAAAGGTCTATAGACAAGAGAAAAAAGGGTGGTTATAATACAACGTACAAGTTAGAAATTCTTAAATTCTAAAAATTCAAAAGCCAATTCTGGCGAAGATTCCTAATGAAGAAAATTGAATAAAGGGGGAGTTATTTGAGTGAGAAAAATCTCGTAATCTGCGATCGTGAACTCGGTTACGCCAATACTCTTGCTGAAAATATTTTGGAAAGAGAAGAACTCGGAGTGAACGTATTGATTTTTTCTTCGGTTGAGAAAGCGATGTGTTTTGCAGAGAGGAACCAGATACATATTTTGATAATAGATGCTGAACTATGCGAACAGCGGGAGCAGTACCCGAAGGCAGAGGTATATTTTGTTATGGTTACAGAAAAATATCACAACATAGATGAAACTATAAAACCGATTTACAAATATCAGAATGCAACTCGCATTATAGGAGATATTTTTGAAGCATACGTGGAAAAGACGGAGAAAAATGTACTAAAAGGTCATGCGAACAGTCAGGTGTGTCTTGAAGCTGTGTATTCTCCCATTCGAGGGATTGGAAAAACAAAATTTGCAATAGCATGGGGAAAGGAGTTGGCGCGAAATCACAAGGTTTTATATCTAAACTTAGAGGAATATCCCGGATTTGAGGTGAATGGGCCTGATGAAACAAAACTAAATATAGGAGATTTATTATATTTTATGAAGCAGAAAACAGGAAATCTAGGACTTAGGCTGCAGTCCGCGGTGCAAAAGCTGGGAAATATGGATTATATCCCACCCATTTATCTGGCTTCGGATCTGAAAGCGGTTCGGGAGGAAGAATGGATGGAATTATTGATTGAGATACTGTCCCTTGGATTTTATGATTTCATCATTCTGGATATTGGAGAATGTGTGCAAGGGCTATTCCGGATTTTGCAGATGTGCGACCACGTTTACACGCCGACAGCAGACGGAGAAAGCGAAAGGCAAAAAGTCTTCCGCTATGAACAATGCTTGGAGCGAATGGGTCTTGAAAAAATATTGCGTATTTCACAGCAATTTGTCCTGCCAGAAAATGTGGAAGGATATGTGAGACAGAGGATGAAGGAGGTAAAGTAAATGTATTCAGAGGAATTACATAAGAAAATTATGAACGAACTGGATATGTCCAGAGAGACACCAGATGATATTTTACAGGAATTGATTCATCGGGTTGTAAAAGAACAGGGAATGGAGCAGTACGTTCCACTTCAGGAAAAGTATGTACTAGGAAGGGAATTGTTTAATTCCTTCCGTAAACTAGATGTACTTCAGGAACTTTTGGAGGATGAAGATATTACGGAGATCATGATCAATGGAACGCAGAATATTTTTATTGAAAAAAATGGTGCCCTATATGAACTGGAAAAACGGTTTATAAGCATTTCCAAGCTGGAGGATGTGATTCAGCAGATTGTGGGAAATGCCAATCGTATTGTAAATGAAGCTTCTCCTATCGTGGATGCCAGATTGGAGGACGGTTCCCGTATCAATATCGTGTTACGTCCAATTGCCCTCAACGGTCCCATCTTAACCATTCGAAAATTCCCAAAAAATCCGATGACTATGAACGAGCTGATCAAAAGACAAGCTTTGAATGAGGAGATCGCTAATCTCATGGAGATGCTGATGGTATCTGGCTACAATCTTTTTGTCAGCGGCGGTACTGGCTCTGGGTAAAACTACTTTTCTTAATGCCTTATCAAATTACATTCCCAAAGATGAACGTATCATTACTATCGAAGACAGCGCCGAATTGCAGATTGAAGGTGTACCAAATTTGGTACGATTGGAAGCAAGAAATGCAAACGTGGAAGGGACTGGGGAGATCACGATCCGTGATCTGCTGAAAACAGCGCTTCGTATGAGGCCGAGTAGAATTATCGTGGGAGAAGTGCGAGGAAAAGAAGCGATCGATATGCTCCAAAGCCTCAATACGGGACATTGCGGAGCGAGCACAGGTCATTCCAACAGTCCAGAAGACATGCTCTCCAGAATTGAGACCATGGTATTAACTGCAATGGATATTCCGCTTCCCGCCGTTCAAAGGCAGATTGCATCAGGAATAGATGTGATCGTGCATCTTGGAAGACTACGTGATAAAAGCAGAAAAGTTCTTCGCATCGTGGAAGTGTTAGGCTATGAAGACGGAGAAATCAAACTGCAGACACTATATGAGTTTCGTGAAAAAGAAATGAAAGAAGGAAGAATTCAAGGAGAATGGATAAAGGTTCATGAGATACAAAAAAGAGAAAAATTATTGGCAGCAGGATATTCATAAAGTAGATTATCTGAAAGCAATCTTACAAGGAAGTGCACTGGCATGTGTTATATCTTATCTTTTCTACGGTACGCTTTTAAGCGCCATTCTGTTATCGCCGTGCTTAATCTGGTACATCAAATCCTGGAAAAAAGAAATTACGAAGAAGAAACATAATCAATTCCGACTGCAGTTTAAGGAGACAATGCAGTCTATATCAGCAGCTCTGAATGTAGGGTATTCTGTGGAAAATGCTTTGCGGGAGGCGGAGAAAGATTTGCGTGGAATTTACAAAGGTGAGGAACTGCTCCTGCGAGAATTAGCTTTCATGATAAGACAGCTTCAGATGAATATGACGGCAGAAAATGTGTTGCAGGAATTTGCAGCAAGAACAAAGGATGAAGATGTACAAACCTTTGTGACAGTATTTTCTATGGCAAAAAGGAGTGGTGGAGACACTATGCAGATTATACGAGATGCAGTCCGCCAGATTGGAGAAAAAATTGATGTAGAAAGAGAAATTGAAACCCTTACAGCAGCAAAAAAGCTGGAGTTCCGTATTATGACCTTGATTCCATTTGGAATGATCATTTATCTGAGAATGAGTTTTCCTGAATTTTTCGAGGTCCTTTATGGAGGAATCTTAGGTGTTGGAATTATGAGTATATGTCTCCTCATATATGGAGCGGCATATTACTGGGGAAAACGAATGGTGGAAATCGAGGTGTAACATGAAACTATCTAAGAAAATATGGGTCATTTTGTTCTTAAGCATGTTGATAAGTGTAGTGATCTTTCTCATCCAAGGTCATGAAAGCCGGAATCTCGAAATTGTGAGGAATTCCTATGGGGAAGGCAGCAGGAGTGAGGAACTGCAAGTAGAGATAGACGGGGAAAATACGGAAGAGATACAAGTCGAAGTATCTGAACGGGAATATACGGCAAAAGAGATTAAAGCAATGTTCGACGAGGTGACAGAACGGTTGGATGAGACGATTCTTGGGGAAAATGAAAGCTTTGACTGTGTAGACAAAGATATGAATCTGGTGAATTATCTGGAAGGTTATCCTGTAGATATAGCGTGGGAAATGGATTCCTACAAAGCGATAAGTCTGGATGGAAAACTTCAAAAAGAAAACCTGCTGATGGAAGGAACCATGGTGGAACTTCGAGGAATGATTACCTATTTAGACAAGCAAATGGTTTATGTGAGAAACGTAATGGTTTATCCTGAAAAACTGGAAGGTAAAGAGCTTGTAAAACAAGGGATTCTTAAAGCAGTTCAGAATAAAGAAGAGAACACCAGAGAGGATCAAAGTTTTACGCTGCCGGAAGAAATAAATGGGATGCGGTTATCCTGGCAAAAAAAGAGAGAAATGACAGGTCTTTATGTACTATTTATGGGGATAATGCTTTCGGTATTTCTCATGTATCGGGAAAGGGACCAGGTGAAGCAGGCAGCAGAAAATCGAAGAAAGGAGCTTCTTCGGGAATATCCGGGGATGGTGACAAAGTTTCATATGCTTCTCAATGTTGGGATGACGGTTCGCATGGCTTGGGAAAAGATTGTACAGAATTACGAAGAACATAAAGAATGTTTGGGAACAGAACTAGCTTATGAGGAAATGCGCACAACTCTTCATGAGATAAAAGGGGGAATTCCGGAAGGTGAAGCCTATGAACGCTTCGGAAGAAGATGTGAACTGACCTGTTACTTAAAGTTTGGAGCTATGCTGTCTCAGAATCTTCGGAAAGGCAGTAAAGGGATAGCCGAACTGCTTCGGGTGGAAGCGCTTCAAGCCTTTGAGAATCGAAAAAATCTGGCCAAAAAATTAGGGGAAGAAGCAGGGACAAAACTGTTGGTACCTATGATCGGGATGCTGGCCGTGATACTGATCATGGTGATGGTTCCGGCATTTTTATCAATGCAAATTTAAAAACGGAGGAAAAGATATGAATAAAATGTATTGGCGTTTAAGACATTTTTTTGAGAGACAAGTAAATGGAAGCATGATGGTGGAAATCATCTTGATCTTGGTTGTGCTGATCGCCTTGGTTGGCATATTTAAAACAGAATTGATGGATTTGGTTGGTGATATCTTTGACAAGATTACGTCCAGAGGACTTGCAATTTAAAGCAGAGATTACTGCATTTCTAAGCCTCATCTTTGTTCTAATGCTTTCTCTGATATCTGCATTACTTTCCAGTTCTTTGATCTATGCGAAAAAGAGTAGTGTCCGGGCGGATATGGAGTTGGCACTGGAAAGTGTTTTTGCGGAATATGACAGAAAACTGTTGGAGGAATACGATATATTTGCACGGGCAGAAAGCAATGAAAGCTCTGTAATAAGGAGACTGAATTATTACGGAAATACAGGAGTGGAGCTGAGCCTTGTAAGTATAGAGTATCTGTCAGACAACAAAGGTGTTCCCTATTATCAGGCGGCAGTACGATATGTAAAAGATTGGCTTGGTATGAATGCGGATATACCAGAGATAAAACTGGATGCAGATGCTGAAGATCAGAACTTTCAGGTAGAAGAGAAATTAAACAACCTGTTAGAACAGGATGAAAACTTAATTCTTGAGGAGGATAATCCTCTTGTCAATATTGCAAATCTTATGAAAACAAATCTATTAACCAATCTTGTCATAGATAAAGACGAATTATCCAAGAAAAGTATGCATATAGAAAACCTTCCGTCTCACAGGACATTGGAAGTGGGAAATCAAAATGATTCTGTAGCAGACGACAAAGACAAGGCATTTTTTATAGCTTATCTTTTAAAACATTTTCCAAATGCTACAGAGAGTAAAGAAGAACATGCTTTAGAGTATGAGCTGGAATATATTTTGTGCGGGAAGGATTCCGACAAAGGCAATCTGGAACAAGTGTTACAAAAAATATTGCTGATCAGAATGGGAATCAATTATGCCTATTTGATGACGGACGAGACAAAGAAAACAGAGGCTGGTGTACTTGCGACGGTAATTTGTGTTTTATCTACGACGCCGGGTATGACGGAGGCAGTAAAGCAGGCTTTACTTCTTGCCTGGGCCTACGGGGAAAGTATTCTGGATCTTCGCGTGCTTATGAGAAAAGAGAAAGTTCCACTTGTGAAATCGGAAAATACCTGGCAGATGAGTCTCTCCAATCTCGGGAAACTAGGAACGGACGAGGAGACTGAAGAAGAAAAAACGTCAGAGAGAGGTTTGAATTATACAGAATACCTGACGGGCTTACTTTTTCTGGAAAATACAGAAAATCTGTGTATGAGAAGTCTGGATCTGATAGACGCAAACACGTCAGTGAGCGTGGACGAGTGCATGACAAAAGCAGTTGTAGAAAGTAAAAACGTGCTGAAGGCAGGCATTACAGATATGTTCCAGACAGAATTTTATTACAAATAAATAGTTGAAAAGTGAGGTGAATGAAGATGTCCTTTCGGATAATCCCCAAAACGCACGAAAAGAATACAAGAAAGGAGAAGGACTCTTTGCTTAAAAAAATAAGGTATAAAATGAATCATCTCAACAGAGAAAGGGCATCTTCATTCACCTCAAAAGGAAGTATTACATTGGAAGCGGCTGCTGTCATACCTATATTCTTTCTTGCGATTCTAAGTATGGTGTATTTGTTTGAGGTGATTGGAACACAAGTGTCCATACAAAGTGCCCTGCACAAGGTAGGAAAAGAGATGTCAGAAGAACTCTGTGTACCCGTTTTAATTTCCGATGAGGAAATTGAAGGTCGCATTGTAGATAGTGTTGGAAAAGAAAGATTAGAAGATAGTGTGGTTGCACAAGGTTCTGAAGGACTAAGCTGTACCTACTCGAAGATCAATTCTATCACAGGTGAAATAAATTTGAATGTTCGGTATCAGATAGAGATACCCGTTCCCTTCTTTCGTCTACCCATCAGAACCTGTGAGGAACGGTTGAGGGTGAAGGCGTGGACGGGTTATGTTCCGGGATTCGATATTCCAGAGAACGACGAATGGGTGTATATGACAGAGCATGGCGTCGTTTATCACAAAAGTTTATTTTGCAGTTATCTGGAATTATCGATTCGAAGTGTTACATCGGACAGCATAGGCGAGGAAAGAAATGAGTCGGGAGGACGATATTATCAATGCGAAAAGTGTTCCGATATTCTGCATGGAGGCACCGTTTATATAACCGATTATGGCAACCGCTACCATACTTCCTTAAATTGTGCCGGATTAAAAAGGACAGTACAGGTGGTTCCTCTATACGAACTGCAGGGAATAGGAGGATGTTCAAAATGCATATATTAAGTGATCTTATCATGCTGGGTCTCCTTACATTCTGTGGGATGTGCGACTTAAAACATCGAAGCATTCCTATGTGGATGCTGGCTCTATATAGTTTGGTGACAGTCTGGCTGACTGTATTTGTAAAGGAGCAAAACAAAGAACAAATGATAACCGGGTTAGCCTTCGGATTCGTGTTTTGGGGAATCAGTTTTATAACAAGAGAAGCAATTGGATATGGAGATAGCTGGCTTATCACGATTCTAGGTTTTTACTTGGGATTTGAAGCTTTGTTGTGGGTACTTTTGACTGCATCTCTATGTGCCTGTCTTGTTTCCTTGACACAACTTTTGAGAAAACAGTGGAATCGAAGTTATACATTACCTTTTGTTCCATTTATGATTTTAGGATTTGCGGGGGTGATTTTCTCGTGAAGAAACGATTACATGGGACATTTACCATAGAAGCAGCAATCATCATCCCTCTTTTTCTCTGGGTGTTTGCAATCTGTGTTCAGCTTCTTTTTTTCAGCCATGATAAAGTGCTGATCGGTGCTTTGGCATATGAGACAGCAGTGTACGGAAGTGGGAGAGAGACTTTGGAAAATGAAGAAATAGAAGCGTATTTTCAAAGACAAGTGGAGGGAAGAACACTTGTATTGCATGATATATACGTTGAAGTGGAGCAAAAGGACAATTCGGCAAAAATTCTCTGTGATGCAGAGAAAGGCAGGATAAAGGTGCATTTCGTGCGCGAATTAAAGCGTACAGAACCAGAAAATGTGATACGAACACTACGAAAAATAGGAGAAATAAAATGAAAACATACTATAAAAATAATTTGAAACAGGCACAACTCATTTTGGAAAGTGAGACCAGCTTTGTGGAAGAATATCAGCTTTTCATGCTGCGTGAAAATGATATTCCGGGAATTCTGAAAATGAATTTCAGATATGTGGACGATAAAATGCAGTACTATTACGATATTAGCGGAAAGACTTCTTTTCAGATGATTCACGAGAAAAAAAGTCTCTGTCTGGAAGATGTCCGTTGTCTGACAGAAGCAATTTTGCAGGTAGTAAAAGAGCTGCAAAAATATATGCTGTCATCGGAGCGGTTACTGCTGGATCCGGAATACATATTTTTTGAGAAAGGGAAATATTACTTTTGTTTTTATCCGCCAGATGATGAGGATCTAAGAGACAAATTTCACAGACTGACAGAATTTCTGGTCCGAGAGGTGGACTACAAGGATGAAGAAGGGGTACGCTTAGCTTATACCTTACATAAAGCTACTATGGAAGAACACTTTACAATAGAAGGAATTTTGGAAGACTTTGAAAAAGTGGAGGAAGAACAGACTCTGGATTATACGGAACGCATGGAACAGGCAGATCTGGAGAAAATGATGATAGCGGAAAAAGTGGAACTGTGGGAACCAATTCGAAAACTGTTGGAGAAAAGAAAGAAACCTTGTAAATAAATGGAAAATTATCTATAATACTTCTAAGATTAAGATATGCATGGAAAGGAAAATCGAATGAGAAATCAAAACGATACAATATGTACGAAGATTCTCCTGGCTGTCAATGTTGCATATTTCCTGATACTGTCTTTCGGAGGAATGACGGAAAACGGGATGTATCTGTTAGAACGAGGGGCTTCCTATGGACCTTACGTTGTGGAGCAGAAAGAGTATTATAGATTATTTGTTTCTATGTTTATGCATTTTGATATTACCCATCTTTTAAATAACATGGTAACGCTTGGAGTAGTCGGAACGAATGTGGAACCGATTGTGGGAAAAGTTCGATTCCTAATCATATATATATTTAGTGGTCTTTTTGGAAATGTGATCTCACTTATCGGAGAGATGAAGACGGGAGACTACGCCATCTCTGCAGGTGCATCGGGTGCAATCTTCGGATTGACGGGAGCGCTTCTGATGCTTGTTGCTATCAACAAAGGCAGACTAGGCGGAATTACAAAACGAGGAATGTTTTTTATGGTAGGATTAAATATCTACATGGGTCTTGTGAGCGAAGGTGTGGATAACCTTGCTCACATGGGTGGCCTTGTAGGCGGTATGCTTCTTACTTTTTTGATTGCTCCTCGTTCGGGAAAGCATGAAGAGGAAGTGTTACTGTAAAAGCAGTTCCTTTGCCAAGTACAGACTCCACTTTGATATCACCGTGGTGAGCGTGGATGACATGCTTGCAGATTGCAAGACCTAAGCCAGTTCCATTCTTCTTATGTGTGACGAATGGATCAAAGATAGTAGGTAAATGTTCCTCTGAGATACCGTAGCCCGTATCCTGAATACGGAAGACAAGCTGGTCTTCGCAAACAGAAGCCTCAAAGTAGATTGTCTTATCTGGAAGGGAAGCTTCATAGGCATTACGAAGCAGATTGCGAAGTACTTCCTTGAGTTTTAACTCATCAGCTTGTATCACAGGAAGTGTGCTTGGTATTTTAGATGTATATTCCACATTGGAGTTTGCAATAGAAGCAGCAAAGGACAGAGAAACGGACTCTGCCAAAGTTTTGGCTGAAATAGAACCGATATTTAAACGTTCTGATTTGGAGAAACTAGATAGTTCGTCGATCAGTGCATTCATATATTCCAAGTCTTCAGAAATGGAAGACCAATATTTGAAGTTTTGAACTTCTGGATGCTGCATTTCGATCAATTGAACGGTACTGTATGCGCTGGTAAGCGGGTTTCGAAGCTCGTGAGCAAATTTGCTGAGCAGTAATTCTAAGTTTTTATCAAATGTCATATGTATTCCACCTTTCAATTAGAAGTGTAACATTGTGGAATGCTGGAATCAAATATAATTGTTCGACAAAAGGAGCAATATATCATAAAGAATTAAAGAGAGGTAATGAAAATGAAAAACGAAAATTGTATTTTTTGTAAAATCGCAGCAGGAGATATCCCATCAGCAACACTTTATGAAGATGCTGACTTTAGAGTGATCATGGACGTTTCACCAGCTTCCAAGGGACATGCGTTGATTCTCCCAAAAGAACATTACGCAGACCTTTATGAATTAGATGATGAGCTTGCAGCAAAGGTGTTAGTACTTGCTAAAAAAATGATCACAAAACTGAAAGACATTGTTGGATGCGATGGATATAACGTGGTGCAAAATAACGGAGCGGCAGCAGGACAAACAGTGTTCCATTTCCACATGCACTTGATTCCACGTTATGAAAATGATGATGTGAACATTGGTTGGAAACCAGGCACTCTTACAGACGAAGTAAAAGAGTTAGTTTTATCAGGAATGAATAAATAATTGTCTATAGGAGGAGTGAAGGTATGGGTTACAGGGAAAGAAATCGTGAGAAGATGGAGAAAATCTATCGCGATTATGAGAGTGATGTTTACAGAGTAAGTTTGTTCTTTTTAAAAGACGAACAGGCAGCATTCGATGTTACACAACAAGTATTCTTTAAATTCTATCAGCACATTGATGAAGCAGAGATTGAATCTGTACGTGGTTATCTTGTCAGAATGGCTCGTAACATGAGTTTCAACTATCTGAGAGATCAAAAACATGAAGAGGCAAGAGCTTCTATGGAAACTATCGATGAAGAAGCTGCAATGATTCTTAGCGTGGAAGAAATCTTCTTGCGCGGCGAACAGACAAGACAGAGAAACGAACTAAGCAGAAATATCTTAGAACGTCTCCGCCAAGAGAATGAAAACTGGTACACTGCCGTGAACTTATTATTCTGCCTTGGTAAATCTCATGAAGTTGTAGCAGATGAGATGGGGATTTCAAAGGACGCTTTATACAGTATGATCTACAGAGCGAGAAAGTGGATCTACAAGAATTACATAGAAGAGTATAACGAGATCAGACGCTAAAAAAGGTGCCTTTCAAGGCACCTTATAAGCTTATTTGGATGCTTCTTCAATCAGACCAATGATTGTCTTGATTGCATCGTGCTGAGAAGAATTCTTCATAGCAGATATGTAAGCATCTTTTTCTTTATACAGTTTTTGTACAGAAGATAAGAAGAGTTCATTTGTCAACGCTTCTTCTTCAATTACAATACTGAAACCTTGACGTTCGAAAGAACGAGCATTCAAGATCTGGTCACCACGGCTTGCTGCGGCAGAAAGCGGTATCAGCAAGTTTGGTTTGTAGAGTGCGGCAATCTCACAGATTGCATTGGCGCCAGCTCTTGAGATAATGATATCAGAAAGAGCAAACAAATCTTTCATCTCATCTTGAATGTATTCATATTGAACATAACCTGCAGTGTTTTCTAAGGAAGCATCTGTCTTGCCTTTTCCACAAAGGTGAACGATGTTAAAGTCCTTCAAAAGTTCAGGTAAAACGGCACGGACTGCTTTGTTAACAGGAATTGCACCAAGGCTTCCACCTACAACTAAGATAACAGGCTTGTTGTCTGTGAAGCCACAGAATTTGCGGCCTGCTTCGGCATCTCCAAGCATAAGTTCTTTACGAATAGGAGAGCCTGTGAGTACAGCCTTTCCTTTTGGAAGATAGTTCAGTGTCTCAGGGAAGTTACAGCAAACTTTCTGAGCAGAAGGGATAGCCAGTTTGTTGGCAAGGCCAGGAGTCATATCTGATTCGTGGATGATCGTAGGAACCTTGCATTGCTTTGCAGCAACAACAACCGGAACAGTTACGAAACCGCCTTTTGAGAAAACTACGTCAGGTTTCAATTTTTTGATTAATTTTTTCGCTTCGGAAAATCCTTTCAGTACGCGGAATGGATCTGTAGAGTTTTGCAAACTGAAGTAACGACGAAGCTTTCCAGAAGAGATTCCGTGATAAGGAATTCCAAGCTGTTCAATGAGCTCTTTTTCGATACCGTTGTAAGAACCGATATACTGAATGTCGTATCCAAGTTCTTTCAAGGAAGGAATAAGAGCAATATTAGGTGTAACATGACCGGCAGATCCACCACCGGTTAAGATAATTCGTTTCATAAGATTCCTCCATTTTTGGGATTCATAACTATTATATTAAACAGTATTCCCAAAAAGGTCAAGGGGAACCAAATGTTTGCAAAGGAGTTCGATCAGATGGGCGATAACTTAAAACGCTTTTTGCAGTCACAATCGAATATGGAAGCGGACAGAATTATGGAGCAGGTAAATCAGGATCCTTCCTTAGACGGGGTCCACGCACCTGAGGAGCTTCATGATGCCCTTTTTGCGCAGATTGAAGCTTATGAAAAGGCAAAGGCACAGAGCAATCTGTCGGAGGAAGACCAGGAGCTTATCCGACTGGGCAAAGTCTACAAGAGAAAACGCAAGAGTAGAAAAAACTTAGTTGCGGCGCTTGCAGTAATCTGTATTGTCGGTGCGACTGGTATCACTGCTATGGGTGGACCGGAACGTGTACTGGAGAAGGTGACCTGGATGCTGGCTGGTAGGGAACAGACCAATGTGGACTCGGACAGTGAACGAGTGGAACCGATGAGTGGTGTAGATGAAGTAGAAGTGTTTGAGCAGATTAAGGAAGAGTTTGGGTTCGAGCCAGTTAGAATGAATTATATGCCGGATGGGATGAAACTGATATTAAGTAGTGTGGGTAAGGATGTACAATTAATCGATTTAATATATGATGATGAAAAATCAGGAGTAATTACCTATCTTGCACAGCCGAATTATAGAATTGGTTCTGCAGGCGAAGATATAGAGGATAAGCTGGAAAAAAGCGAAATATTATATGTGCGAGATGTGCAGATTGCGGCTAATAAATATTACACAGAAGAGGATGATAGCTATAGTTGGCATGTTTTGTTTGAGTTTCAAGATGTATTTTACAAGTTGAAAGCAATAAATATTGAAGATGAGGATGTATACAAGATTATTGAAAATTTGTATTTTCCGACTTATTAAGAAGAAATACCTGTGGGGTATTTCTTTTTTGATTCAAAATAGGAAATTAGTCTTGCAATCCACATTTTTGAAAAATTTTTTGAAAAATTTTTGACAAAATGCGTCAGATTTTTTGGGGAGTTGTGTTTATAGTATGAAAGGGGGAATAGAAGCAATGAAAAAGAAAGTTTTATCTATGTTTCTGGTTATGATTATGTGCGTGCTTGCTTTTCCGTTTAGTCAGGCAGAAGTATATGCAGAAGAACCTATCAGCGAGGATGTGCCGTTTTCAACTATTCTGACAGAAGATGCGTTGGTTGGTTATTCAGAGTCGAACACTTGGGGTGTATATTACTTGAGTGGACAGTCTGTTATCAACGATGCAGGTGGTGGAAAGATTGGCTGGGGTGGTGTCACAAATGCTAAAAAAAGATGTACCGTGGCAATCAATGCAATTGTGGAACGTCTTTACAATGGCAGTTGGGTGCGCGTAACATCGGCTTTCAACGAGGTTGAAAACACATATGTAGCGATGATCAGCAAAACAATGTCTGTCACAAGCAGCTATTCCTACCGCGTGCGCTGTTATCACTATGCTCATACTGACGTGAGTGATTCGTGCACAAGCGCCTTAAGAATGTAGCCCTTTTCCAGGCGCAATTCTTGTGTTCACAGTCTGTTAAATGTCGTAAAACTGAATATAGCAAAATATAGGAAGAAGACAAACGACAGTCACTACATTACACACTACAACTCGGGGGAGGATAAACCCATATGGACAGTGAATGCAAAAATTGCTCCTGGACAATACCGAGAATTATCTTGGCCAGTTAATTCTCACTATGCTCGCGAGCTTATTGTCCGGGTGCAAGGGTAACTTGGATCTTTTCAGAAGACTTTAACAAAAAAAGAAACCTCTGGTAGTAGGGTTTCTTTTTTTGTATCCTTTTTTAGTTGATCTTAAAAATAATTATTGAGCTAATGCAGCTTCTAAAGCTTGCGCTAACTGATCAGGGCAAGATGTTGGACGTGGACCACACTTGATACCTTTGATTCTGCTGATCGCATCATTTACATCCATACCTTCTACTAATGCAGCAACACCCTGTGTGTTTCCGCTGCAGCCGCCGATAAATTGTACGTTACGTACTTTGTTGTCGATAATATCAAAAACGATTCCACGTGAGCATACGCCTTTTGTCTTGTATTCAAATGCCATTTCATTTTCCTCCTAAAATATATTGTAAGTTTCTTCGCACATTATAACAAAAGTACTAAAGGTTTACAAGGGGAGAAAGGAATGCTAAAATACACTCAGAAAACAAACCAAAGAAACGAGAGGTTATAGATATGATAATTGGTATTATTGGCGCAATGGAGGAAGAAGTAGCTGTTTTAAAAGAGATTATGGACGTGGAAGAAGTTGTTTCTTACGCATCTATGAGCTTTTGCAAAGGGAAACTCTGCGGGAAAGATGTGGTAGTCGTTCGAAGCGGAGTAGGCAAAGTGAACGCAGGTATTTGCGCACAGATATTAGTAGATAAATTCAACGTAGATGTGCTGATCAACACAGGTATTGCTGGTTCACTGGATGCACAGATTGATATCGGTGATGTGGTGATTTCTACAGACTTAGTAGAACACGATATGGACGCATCTATCTTTGGCGACCCAGTAGGTCAAGTTCCAAGAATGGACACATTTGCATTCCCGGCAGACCCAGTATTAGTTGGCAAAGCGATGGCTGCAAACGAAGAAGCGAACCCAGATATCAAGACATTTGCAGGAAGAATCGTAAGCGGTGACCAGTTTGTATCTTCTGGGGAAGTGAAAGACAGACTTGTGAGCCTCTTTGGAGCAAAGTGTACAGAGATGGAAGGGGCTGCGATCGCACATGCAGCGTACCTTAACAAAGTTTCGTGTGTCATTATCCGAGCAATTTCGGACAAAGCTGACAACAGCGCGACAATGGATTATCCAACATTTGAAAAGAAAGCAATTCAGCATTCTGTAAGACTTGTACAGAATTTATTGCCAAGAATTTAATAGAGCAGACGACAAAATCTTCGGGATTCGTGTTCCGGGATGTAGAAATTTGTATGACGATTCTAAGAGTCCTCCCACACTTTTTGATGTATAATCAGGTAAATCAAAAAGAAGGAGGACTCTTTTATGTTAGAGACTATGGGGATTTATGTGATGGGAGTTGTTTTTAGTTTAGCAGTCCTGGCAAAAATGATTTCCTATGTTACAGTCAGAAGAATGGTGAAAGCAGCCAGCGAAATACAGAAGAGTAATCACAAATTAATGAAACTGATCAAAGCAAAATTCGAGCACGCCAGTATGGTGAGCGACAAAGTGCAAAACGTAAGCGCTTTTGTGGATAAGTATCTGTACGAATATCGATTTATGAGGATAAAACTTTGGAGTTATCACAATTTCCAGAGAAATGCAGCCTGGTTTATTGGACTTCTCGGAGGGGTTTGTGCGATAAACTGTTACCGTAAAACAGGATTTGGAATCAATACGCTGTTGTACATAGAGTGGACATGCATTCTGGTTCTTGGAATCGTATTGTTGCATTATGTTTTTGAGGAAGAGACCCGCTTGAAGGCGGCGAAGAATTATATTGTTGAGTACCTGGAAAATGTATGTATTCACCGCTACGAAAAAGTGAGTTTGGAGAGCAGAATGGAGGAACAAGTCGAGGAAGAAGTGGAAAAACCAGTAGAGGAAGTGCCAGAGCAGAAGAAAAAATCCGATCAGGAGATTCGAATCCGAGCAATATTGGAGGAATTTATGGCGTAACGCCAACATCCTTTTTCATTGACGAACCTATCAAAATATAGTAATATGGAAAAACAGAGTGAAATCTAAAATTTGATGGGAGAGTTCGATATGATTAAGTTATATGACGGAGGTGCCTATTTAGTAAATGGTACTCAATTGATCGAAGATAATGGAAATGCGCAGCTTCCAGTTTCCAAAGAAGAAGCGGCTAAAAATACAATTGCATACGGAATTTTAAAAGAACATAATACTTCAGACAACATGGAGCGTCTGAAGATTAAATTTGATAAATTGACATCTCACGATATCACATTCGTAGGGATCATCCAGACAGCACGTGCTTCTGGGCTTGAAAAGTTCCCAATTCCTTACGTACTTACAAACTGTCACAACAGTTTATGTGCGGTAGGCGGAACAATCAACGAAGATGACCACATGTTTGGCCTTACATGTGCAAAAAAATACGGTGGAGTTTATGTGCCACCACATCAAGCTGTTATCCACCAATTTGCAAGAGAAATGCTTGCAGGCGGCGGCAAGATGATTCTTGGTTCTGACAGTCACACTCGTTACGGTGCCCTCGGTACTATGGCAATGGGTGAAGGCGGACCAGAGCTTGTAAAACAATTACTCAATAAGACATATGATATCAAGATGCCAGGCGTAGTTGCGATTTACCTTGATGGTGAACCATCGATCGGTGTTGGTCCTCAGGACGTTGCCCTTGCTATCATTGGTGCAACATTTGCAAATGGCTATGTAAATAACAAAGTAATGGAATTCGTCGGACCAGGGGTTGGTAAACTGAGTGCTGATTTCCGTATCGGCATCGACGTAATGACAACAGAGACAACTTGTCTTTCTTCTATCTGGAAGACAGATGAGACAATCAAAGAATTCTATGACATTCATGGAAGAAGCGGTGACTTTAAGGAATTAAATCCAGGTGCAGTTGCTTACTATGACGGCGTGGTATATGTGGACCTTAGCAAGATCAAACCAATGATCGCGATGCCATTCCACCCAAGTAATGTTTACACAATTGATGATGTAAATGCGAACCTCAAAGATGTACTTCATGACGTGGAACAACGTGCACTTGTAAGTCTTGACGGCGCAGTAGAATACTCATTACAAGATAAGATCCGCAATGGAAAACTCTATGTAGAACAAGGAATCATCGCAGGTTGTGCAGGTGGTGGATTTGAAAATATCTGTGCAGCAGCTGATATCATCCGCGGTAAGAATATCGGTTCTGATGCATTTACATTCAGCGTATATTCTGCAAGTACACCTGTATTTATGGAACTTGTTCGCAACGGCGCAGTAGCTGACCTTATGGCAGCAGGTACGATCGTGAAGACAGCATTCTGCGGACCATGCTTCGGTGCCGGAGATACTCCTGCAAACAACGCATTTAGTATCCGTCACTCTACAAGAAACTTCCCTAACAGATAGGGTTCGAAGCTTCAAAGCGGACAGATTTCATCGGTTGCACTTATGGATGCTCGTTCTATCGCGGCGACAGCGGCAAACAAAGGTTACTTGACATCTGCAGCTGACGTGATGGATATAGAATACAAGACACCTAAATACCACTTTGACAGTTCGATTTATGCGAACCGCGTATTTGACAGCAAAGGTGTTGCAGATCCAGAAGTTGAGATCCAATTTGGTCCTAATATCAAAGACTGGCCAGCAATGTCAGCACTTCCAGAAAACTTGGTGTTAAAAGTGGTTTCAGAAATTCATGACCCTGTTACAACGACAGATGAATTGATTCCTTCTGGGGAAACTTCTTCTTACCGTTCAAATCCACTTGGACTTGCTGAATTCGCATTATCACGTAAGGATCCAGCGTATGTGGGACGCGCAAAAGAAGTCCAAAAAGCACAAAAAGCGATTGAAGCAAACACATGCCCATTAGAGGCATTAGACGAATTGAAACCAGTGATGGAAACAATCCGCGCTACATATCCAGAAGTTGGAGAAGGAAACCTTGGCGTAGGAAGTACAATCTTTGCAGTAAAACCAGGTGATGGTTCTGCTCGTGAACAGGCAGCATCTTGTCAGAAGGTACTTGGCGGATGGGCGAACATTGCAAACGAATATGCTACAAAACGTTACCGCTCGAACCTTATCAACTGGGGTATGCTTCCATTTATAACAGAGGAAGATCATAACGCTTTAAGCTTCAAGAACGGTGACTACATTTTCGTGCCAGATGTGAGAAAAGCAGTGGAAGAAAAGACAAGCGTGGTGAAAGCATTTGTGGTAGGCGAAGGCTTAAAAGAGATAGAGTTAAAACTTGGCGATCTTACAGATAATGAAAGAGAAATCATCTTAAAAGGATGTTTGATCAACTACTATAGAGGTTAAGAGTAGATGAGATACAATAGAATTTTTGCTATTGTATCTCATTTTTTGAACTTTCTTAAAAGTATTAAAAAAGACAAAAATTCAGATAATTTACGTTAGTGCGTTAAATTATAAAATAATTAAGAAAATAATAAGAAATAGTATTGACAAATGCAAGGCAAAATGTTAGTATTACCTTACAAACAAAACCAACTTAGAGGAAAAGAAATTCCAAGGAAAGTTTCTGAATAATAAATTTTTATATTTTCAAGTAAGACAGATTTTAAATTTAGTATTTCTGACGAGAAAGGAAGTATATAAAGATTACAGAATCATCCGAAACGGAGATAGGAAGATTTCGAAGTAAGAAATGGAACGTGAGAATTTCAAAAAATAAGAAAGAAAGAGAGGCTAGAATCCCATGGACAACTTCAATTGTACAACTCAATATGTTAGTGGTATGGCAAATGTAAATACCTGTGATGATAGCCTTTACCATAGATTATAAAAACCAGCAAGATATGAAAAAGTAAGAAAGAATTTGGAGAGTATAAATACGCTGGATGAAAAAAAGAAGATGATGTATTTGCAGACATATTGAGAAGATACCACATACAAGAATTAAAGTTATAATGTAAGATGTGTAAAGAAACATCCCTCTCAGATGAAATTTGATATAACTTTAAGAAAATAGGCAGCAGGTTTATATCACTGATCCTCCGAATATGAAGAGATAAATAATAAATGAATAAAGAAGAATAGGAAGCAGTCATTATACAAAGGTATGATGGCTGCTTTTTGAAGGTCCGTAAGAAAAATTTAAGCAATTATTATGTAACAATTCCGTCACAT
>JAZQMU010000129.1:0-14742 GCA_045543595.1 Faecalimonas sp. | reverse complement strand
TGGAGAAAAATATTCTTCCACGAGATCTTTACGAATTCTTGCAGCAAGTTTTTCATATTTTAACGCATCTTCTTCTTTTCCGAGCAATCTCGCAACCTTAGCGACTATTTGTGCACTTTGAGCATAGTAGTTATCTGCAATGTATCCAGTGTCTGTACCACCCACACATCTGTCTGCACCAAAAATCGCATTATCAAGTGCCAACCAATCGCCATTGTGAAAACGTCTTCTCCATCCATGGTCATCGCCATCTTCAATTCCAATGTAATCCACCCAGGCTTTCATCTCTTCATAGCGTTCCTTCAAGATGCTGATATCTCCATATAAGAGATACATATTCCAAGGAATAATAGTGGCAGCGTCTCCCCATACACTTCCCGTGTCGCGATAAATTTCCTTTACAAACGAAGGAATAACATTAGGCACTTTTCCGTTTAAATTCTTCTGTTCTGTCGCCATATCATAAAGAAACTTTCGGTAGAACGCATAATTTTCACGCAAGAAACAAGATGTCGCAGAAAATACAGACGCATCACCTGTCCATCCCATACGCTCATCGCGTTGTGGACAATCCGTTGGAACATCAAGGAAATTCCCCTTTAAGCCCCATTCTGTATTTTTAATCAAACGGTTCACTTTCTCATGCCCTGTGGTCAGCTTTCCTATTTCCTTCGTATCACTGTAAAGTGCAATCGCAACAAAATCTTCTACTTTCAAATCAGAGATTCCTTCCACTTTTACGTAGCGGTAACCATAAAAAGTAAAATGTGGCTCAATCACAATCTCTTTACCAGCACTAACGTAAACGTATTCTGCAATTGCTGTACGTAAATTTTCAGAATAGAAATTACCACCTTGGAGAACTTCACCGAATTTCAAACGGATTACAGTCCCTTTTGGTTCATTCACGCGCAATCTGAAAATCCCTGCCATATTCTGCCCTACATCAAAAACTTGCTCTCCCGATGGTGTATGAATCAACTCGATTGGACAAAATTCCTCTTGCGTCAAAACTGGCAAACTGTATCTTGCCACCAATGGTGTTGTTTCTTCTATTAAGAAACATTTTTCATTCTTTGTTTCAGGCAATGTATCATCTCTGTGTTCCCCATCATATATATTAGAAAAGCTAAAATTGCTTCTTCGAACACTCCAGTTGTCATCTGTCCCAATCACTTCTTCAATGCCGTCATCATAAACAATGCGCAGCTCAGCAATCAACTCCATATGATCGCGGTATTCGCCCGGATCACCTGGTTTCGACATAAAGCCAAAGCGTCCGATAGCCCATCCCGGTGCTGTAATGACAGACAATACCACATCTTTCTGAAGCTCTTTTGTAACATCATATGTTTGATACTGAATCCACTCCTCATAGTTATTGCAATAAGGTGTCATGTATTCGTTTCCAACTTTTACTCCATTCAAATAAGCTTCATACAGACCTAAGCCTGAAATATATAAACGCGCAGACTTTACTTTTCTCATAATTTGAATTTCTTTTTCAAAAATCGGATGACGATTGTTATCTTCACAAGAAATCCATTTCGCTTTCCATGGTTCACCCATTTTGGCAGTTTCAAACCAGTTTACATCACTCGTTGCTTCTTCACCCGCATCAGTCTGTACGGACACAGTCCAAAAATAACGAGTTCTCGGTTTCAAATCCACTTCTATTTCTGTCCCCAGGCAATCTAAATCTTCCTTCATCCCCGTATCAGTACAAAGATTTTCCATGTGTTCATCTGTAGCAATACAAATGCGTGCTGCTTTTTGAAATTTGCCATTTGCCTCAATCACTTTCCATGTGAAAACAGGTTTTATAATCTCATATCCCAAAGGATTTTCAATATGATTCATTTTGCAATCAACAATTTTCATAATACTCTTCCTCTTTATGATTTCTCAAACTTTAATTTCCAGAAACTGCATTTTCTTCATATACGGAATAGAGTTCAATTTCCGCCACACGCGCCTGATTGTCTGCAGCACATATAAGACCTTTTTCACCCGCCAAGAATTCAATTTTAATACATCTGGCTTCTACCGCATCAAACGTTGCTTCTGTTTCAAGTTCTTTCGACGCATTGTCAATAAGCGCTACATCTTTCCACTCAAGCTTATCCCAGTCTTCTTCAACAGGTTCACCTGTTGTCACAAATAACTGGTATTTCAAAGGCACAAAATCTGTACTGCCAAAGAAAATCTTATTTTTCATCACCCAACGATCCACTTTGTATATATCTCCCAAGTCAATGCAAATCCAGCTTTTTCCATCAGGTCCCGCAATGATATCACCGTGAGTTTCAACATCTCCATCAAATAATCGTTTTAAAATCGAACCAGCACTGACGTTGTTTGCTGTAAGATCATCACGTCCAGCCAGCACATTTATTGGTCCTTGTGGTTGATTTCCAGCACCCTCATCACCTGCATTTTCACCGCCCGATTCACCATTCGAAATATCCTCATCACCTGGCTGTTCGTTATCCGGCTGTTCGTTACCTGGCTGTTCAGTACCCGGCTGTTCAGTACCCGGCTGTTCAGTATCTGGCTGCTCAGTACCCGGCTGTTCAGCACCCGGTTGTTCAGCACCCGGCTGTTCAGCACCCGGTTGTTCAGTACCTGGTTCTTCTACACTCGGTTCTTCGATGCCTTCTTGTTGTCCACTTTCCGTTTCTTCTTTTTGTTCTAAGTTTTCTTCTCCCGGCTCAGTCTGCGAAGTCTCCGATTCGTTGTTTTCCAATTCTTCTTTGATTTCTTCTTCACCGACATTTTCAAGTTCTGCTTGTTGCTCTTCTGGTTCTTCCTTAATTATAGGTGACGGAATATCCCCACCATTTACAACCCCGCCGTTTACAACATCATTCCACTCTGGATGGAGATTGTATGTATCCACCAACACTGCATTTACCAAAAATCTTTGGGTACCATAATATGCACAAGTTACAAGTGTCACAATCTGATCTTCTTCTGTAACCTCTATGCCGTGCTGATGTCTGCTTCTGCTTTGCAGCTTTTCCAAACAGCTAACATACGAATTCTTTTCATTGAAAACGGTATTGATAGAACTCAGTTCCGTAGGTAAGACATCAAAATAAGAAAAAATTTGGTAGCGGTATGCATATCCATTTTCATGAATAATTTGAAAATATTGGTGATCCTTCCAGTAATCTGCATCTTTGTACCGCTTTAACTTTCCGAACATAGTCGTGTCCGCTCTGTTATGCCCATAAATAATAGTTCTTTTATCCGTGAGATCCGGTTTATTCACCGCATCAATGCTTATACTTCCGCAGTCAGATATCGTACCATCATACATCATGCTGTCATATTTATCATCATCCGTACTATACATCAACGGATAACTGATGCTGGTTTCATTTTCAAAATATATCCATCCCACGACGTCCATATTGATTTCGTTCAGCTTTACAAAATCCGCATCAATTTGGTACGCCCACTCTTTAATCTCTACTTGCGTTTCCGAGTCAGGTACTAATTCTGGCAGCACAGGCTTTACGATTGCCTGTTGTATCACCTTATCATAAATTTCACTTTCTTCTTCTCTGCTAGTATTGTCTAAATACAGTAACACACCGCCAAACGCCAACATCCCGACACCAATCAAAGTAAGAAGTCCTCGGATGATTTTCTCTTTCTTTATCTTCATCTTCCAAATCTACCCCTCTATTTCACCTTAAATCCATAGATTGTTTCTGATTTGTATACTTCTCCCGCTTTTGTCAATGGTGTTTTAAAGTTCGGTTCGTTTGCAGCATTTGGGAAATATTGTGTTTCCAAACAAAAACCTTCGTACTGTTTATGCACATGTCCTTTTTTGCCCACTTGTCCATCCAGGAAATTCCCTGTATACAACTGTAAGCCCACACAGTCTGTAAAGACTTCCATAACAATTCCGCTTTGGGCCGAATATGCTTCTGCCACTTTTTCCACACCTTCACATTCCTTATCCAATGCATAGTTATGGTCATAACCTTTTGCGAAAAGAAGTTGTTCATGAGAAGCTCCGATTTCTTTTCCAATTGTCTTTGCCACTCGGAAATCAAATGGTGTACCTTCTACTGGCTCAACCACTCCAGTTGGAATTGATTCTGACGATTGCACCGGTGTATATCCAGAAGCTTTAATCATAAGCTGATGCTCACATACATTTCCTGAATCCCAACCATTTAAATTAAAATATGTGTGATTTGTCATATTCAAAACTGTTGTCTTGTCACTCAACCCATAATATGAGATACAAAGCTGATTTTCTTCATTCACTTCGTACGCAACCTCACATCTTGTATTTCCAGGGAATCCCTGAGCAAGATGTGGATTATCATATGAAAATACAATTTTATTTCCAGTACATTCTTTTACATCCCAAACCTTCTTGGACAAAGTCTGTGAACCGCTATGAAGATTATTTTCATTTTCATTCGCATCTAATTTGTATGTTACACCTTCAATAGTCAACTCAGAATTAGCAATTCGGTTGGCATATGGTGCAACAGTCGCCCCAAAATAAGTACCTGCATTTTCATAGTCTTGCACTGTTTCATATCCTAATGAAACATCTCTAAAAGCGCCTTCCTTGTCAGGCACAAGCAAATCAACCACAGCTGCACCAAAATCAGTCACAACTGCTTGCATTCCTCTGCTGTTCTCTATGGTATACTTATATACCTCATTTCCTTCACGTGTCTTTCCAAATATCGTTCTATTCATATGTACTCCTTTCTTTTTTCGTAATCACCCGTTTATATTCGCTTTTAAAATTCAAGCAGCCGTGCATAAAATTCTTTAGGCTGCGAATCTTCCTTAAATAAAAGAGGCCAGTCTTTTCTTCCCGGCACCGGAAAATCATTTCTCCAGCTAACCGAATCTCTTGTCCCCCAAAGTGTCACTCCAGTTATCACTTCTCGATACTGACGTAACAACTCAAAAAGCTGACAATACACCTCTCCTTGTCTTTCCTGCATTTCTTTAGTTGGCACCAAGACATCACTTCTAAAATCTGGAAAGGCATACATGGACACATCCAATTCTGTAATTTGAATCTGCAAATCCAGCTCTGCATAGCAATCCAAAGCTGTCTTTAGGTTTGGGATCAGTTGCTCATCCCGAATATCGAAGTGACCTTGTATCCCCACCCCGTGAACTGGGATATTAGATTCCTTCAATTCTTTCAGTAAACGATATGTTTTATCTCGTTTTTCCGGCCTTTCATTATTGTAATCATTATAAAACAATGCACACTTCGAATCTGCGCGATGAGCAATTTCGAAGGCGCGACCGATATAATCTTCACCAATACATGCGAGCCATGGACTTTTACGCAAAAACTCCGAACCGCGATCCTCAATTGCTTCATTAACCACATCCCAGCAATATACCGCCTGCGAAAAATGGCGAACTACCGTATCAATATGTTTTTCCATACGAAGAAGAGCAAGCTCTCTTGAAGCTCGCTCTCCCTTATCGTCCACAAATACCCATGCGGGTGTCTGCTGATGCCAAACTAGTGTATGACCACGCATTTTCTGGTGATTTTTTCGTGCAAGGTCAGTTAAAGCATCGCCATAAGAGAAGTCAAATTTTCCTTCACAAGGCTGCAGCGCATCAAACTTCATTCCGTTCTCGGCTGTCAATGATTTGAAATGTTTCAACAATTCCTGCTGTTCCACTGTCATCTGAAGATTGCCTACTGCCACACCAATTGGAAAATATTCCTCATATGCTTTGCCTATTGTAATACTTTTTTCTTTCACTAGAGGTCTTCTCCCATATAAAATAACGATCTTTCTGGTGCCAATTCTAAAATACACTCTGTATATTCCTCTGCACCTGCTTTACCATAAGTAACATCCAAAGCACTTGTTTCTTCTGTATGAGGATCTAAACAATATAACTTTTTATGTCCTCTCACTCTTACTGTGGTTTGAATTTCATTGATACTAGAGTTTGCAAAGAAATACAGATCCTTGCCATCTTTTACTTTATGAATATAAGTCAACGTACCATCTTCTAATGTATCCGTATGACCAATTTCTACGTCAAATACAGAATTGATTTCTTTGATCACTTTGCCAAGTTCATCCATTTTGTTTTCTGGAATGTAACAAACAACCCCGCCTTCAAGATTCTTGTTCATACATACTTCATTTCCAATTTGTCCTTTGGCAAACAATGAATTTACAACATCTTTCACTGCTTCTGTATCTTGTGAATCCACTCCGCTATTTGGCACTTTTCCGCAGAAAACAACTGCACCGCCTTTACGATAGAACTCCTCTGCCTTCATCATTGTTGCAGAAGATACCATTTCCATCGCTGGGAATACTAAAATTCTATAGTCTTCAAAATTCACTTTGTTATCCAAACGTAATGTTTTTGTTTCAGCATCTACCAAACATTTTTCATTTAACACTTCTGGATGCAAGTATGTGAAATCGTAACGATAATCGCACGACAATTTTTCTCCCACTTCTGTGTAATTACAGTATGCTGGCACACATTGGTCATTCAATTTTGCAAAATTAAACTTCGCATGCAAATCTTCGATTGGATATACCATTGCAATATCTGCAACATGTCGTCCTCCCTGAAGGTAGCTGTTTAATCGTGTAAGATATGCCATAACATCTGGTAAAATATCTGCATATGGTCCACGATATGACAATTCCGGCTTAATATATGCTTCTGGTCCATACCATATAGCATGTGGAATCATGAAGTTGATTCCTTTTGCATATAAATCCATCATTTCTTTATAGAATACATGACGTAATCTTTCGTCTTCTGGCATAGCCCCGAATGTCTCGCACATTACTAATGGCTTATCCCAGTTATAAGCAGATGATGATACAATCTTAGTTGTTGTTTTTACGCATTGATATTCTGCAATACTATCAATTCCCGGAATTTGCTGATACTTAAAGACTTTCATTAAATCCCCAATCGTAACACTTGGATTCAAGAAATTTTCTTCCCAAGTATGTCCGGTAAGCAATACGCCTCTTTCTTCACACCAATCAGCTGTTTGTTGAATATAGCTTCGATTGAACATTTCTGAACGACATTCAGTAAGTCGTCTGCGTAAAAATTCTGTTTCTTCTCCCACATCATACCATAACGCAGGATAAGAAAGTACTGGATCTTCTCCATATAAATCCTTGTAAAAATCATTAAAGCCTGGTGTCCATGTTCTTCCACCTTTTACAATACGTCCTCCTGGGATCCATGGGCCTTCAAAGCCGGCCATCGTTGGCTCATCATAGAAGAATGTATTAATTACATTTCCAAAATATGGAGCAAATTCTCTATAATAGGCTTCGTGTGTCATATCAATGAACACTTTTACAGACTCTTCCGATAAATAGTCTACAATCGGACTGCCTTCTGTCACACACACAAACGCCATTACCTTCCAATTTCCTTCATCAATTGAAAGCGTTATTTTTCCATTATCATATGCTGACGTTACATCTGTACGTGCTTTGGTATCCATATTCATAAGCACAATTCCCATAATTGTGCCTTCTGTATCCAATGTGATTTCTACTTGTTGTGCTCCGTTGTAGTCCCATTCGAGCATATCGAGACGTTTAAGAATATGCTCCGGATATTTTTCACCAAAAACACCGTTTGCCGCACCGCTTGGGAATCCATTCTCATCATATACACACATATGCATTCCTAATTCTTCGGCCTTTTCAAGAGCTACTCGATATTTGTGAAAATATGTATCTGAAAGATAATCATTTGTTTTCTGTGGGATAATCGCAAAACCGCCATAACCAATTTTGTTTGCACAATTTTCCATTACTTCTCTAATTTGGTCATCTTTCATATTTGCTGCATCTGTTTCCCAAAACCAAAAAGCGCATGGTTTTGTCGAAAAACCTTTTTCAATGAATTGAGTTAAAATCGTTGTACTTCGTTCCATAGTCATTACCCTCTTTTCTAGTTTTTTCATATATACCATTCTATATTTATCTATAGTTACGTCTAATCTACTATAAATCCTCCGTTTTTTCTTCTCATATTACGTTTTAAACTAATCATTTTATGCCATTCTCAATCGCAATTCTGATCACACTACATGACATTCACGCGATATTCTCTCGGACTGCAATTATTATATTTTTTAAAAAGTCGATTAAACGTTGCAATACTAGGGAATCCTGATTGCAGTGCAATTTCCGTAACCGACAAGTTTGTATTTCTCAAAAGTCGCATTGCACCATCGACACGTCTGTGACACAAATATTCATAAAATGTTGAGCCCGTATATGTTTTAAACATTTTTTCAAAATAACATCTACTTAACCCCACCGCAGATGCTACTTGTTCAACATCCATTGGCTCCATATAATTCAATTCGATATGCTTTAATATATCCTCAAACTTCTGCGCATATTCTGTTCTCTTATTTCCAACTTTGGCAAGGTCTTCATTTCCGCTTTTCGCGCACATTAATGTTATCAAAACGTCAATCAGCAAAGAGGCAATCTCCAATTCGCCGTAGCTCCGATCGTCTGAATATGCTTCGCACATCCTGATCAACGTCTGCAGAATCGCATCATACTCGTCAGGATAAGTTTCTTTTGAGATCAGTATCGGCTGTTTCAAAAGCATTTGAATTCTAAAATACCCTTTAAACTTATACAAAAAGGAAAGTTCAAATAAGAAAATAAAGCGTTTCCCTGTTTCTGGTGCCTCTAAATAGTGAAGTTTTCCTGCTGGCACAACAAAAATTTCTCCAGGTACAATGCGATACTTTTTGTCATCCACAGTAACTTCATAATAATTCTCAACCGGCAAAATGATCTCTAGAGCCGAATGGCAATGCAGAGAATAGTTTTCGCGCTGCACATTATCCCATATACGCACAAAATTTCCGTTCAAATAAGAAACTTTTTCCTCATTATTCCTCTCAAGAAATCTTCCTTTATAGTTCTTATTCACTTTTTCTATATCCATACTTCGAAGTCTTTCCATGTCATCCTCCTACATATATATATTAATTGTACTCCATTCAGCCAAAAAAAGCAATATTTGAGAAGTTTTTCCATGCTAGTGCTCTCTTTAAATGAAACAAAAACTATAACAATTGTACATTTTTTTATTATTTTTTTGGTTAGTCACACCATTGCCAGTATCCATTTTACCCCTTATAATAAGGCTATATTGTTAACACAGATGCTAGGAGGATATATAATGGCAAATTTAAAATTTGAAAACATCAACAAAGTTTACTCTAACGGTTTCCATGCCGTTAAGGATTTTAACCTTGATATTAAAGATAAAGAATTCATTATCTTCGTAGGACCATCAGGTTGTGGTAAGTCTACAACTCTTCGTATGGTTGCCGGCCTTGAAGAAATTTCAAACGGAACATTAGCAATCGACGGAAAAGTTGTAAATGACGTAGAACCAAAAGACCGTGATATCGCCATGGTTTTCCAGAACTATGCTTTGTATCCACATATGACAGTTTACGATAACATGGCATTTGGTTTAAAACTCCGTAAACTTCCAAAGAAAGAAATTGACGAAAAGGTACGTGAAGCTGCAAGAATTCTTGACCTTGAACAATTACTTGACCGTAAACCGAAAGCATTATCTGGTGGTCAAAGACAGCGTGTTGCGATGGGACGTGCTATTGTTCGTAATCCAAAAGTTTTCCTTATGGACGAACCTCTTTCAAACCTTGATGCTAAACTTCGTGTACAGATGCGTATCGAAATTTCAAAACTTCATGAAAAATTAGGTGCTACTATCATCTACGTTACTCACGACCAAACAGAAGCCATGACACTTGGTACAAGAATCGTTGTTATGAAGGATGGTGTTGTGCAACAAGTTGATACACCACAAAATCTTTACAACAAACCAAACAACTTATTCGTTGCTGGATTCATCGGTTCTCCTCAAATGAACTTTATCGAAGCAGAAATCGTTGAAGCTGATGCAAAACTTTATGCTAAAATCGACAAATACAAAATTGAAATTCCTGCTGCTAAAGCTAAAGCTCTTGCAGACAAAGGATACGTTGGTAAAACAGTAACTCTTGGTATTCGTCCAGAAGACGTTAAGGTTTCTGATTCAGCAAATGATTCTATCCCAGCTGAAATCAAAGTATACGAATTACTTGGTGCTGAAGTATACTTATACTTCGATGTAAACGAAACACAAATGACTGCTCGTATCGGATCTAGCACACCACTTAGAAGTGGCGATAATGCTCGTTTCTCATTTGATATGGACAAAGCACATTTCTTTGATAAAGAAACAGAATTAACTATTACAAACTAATCCGCTTAGAATGTATTTTCCTTTCCACCAAACAAAGCTGTACAGAAAACTGTACAGCCTTGTTTGTTATTACCCCAAAGGAGGTTTTTATGGATCAAAACCAGAAGTTACTCTCACAATTAAAGGAATTAGAACATTTAACAGGCATACAACTGCAAATCAATGCGGCGACTCCCGAAGAGTCAGAAATGACATTTAAACAACTTCAACGTCTTTGCAATGCATATCGTGAAAAATACGACAAAGAATTTTTCTTAAAAACTCTTGCGACATCTCCTATGCCTATACAACAACTCGAAAGAGAAGCTACTTATTATCATATAAACCCTTCCGAAACTCGCGTTTCACTTTTATTAGAAACCAAAAAAAATATCACACAGTCGATTATCACCATTTTGAAACATGTGATCACGCGTAACGGAACGCTCTTCATTCCTGTTGCTGATAATCGTCTGTTAATCCTCATAACCATTGCAGAAAAGAATTATACAACTGAGTATTTAAAGACTCTTTCATATAGTATTGTAGAAACATTAAATATGGAAACATTTACGGACAGTTGGATTGTCTGCGGTCCTTTACTTCATCATTTATCTGAACTTACTGAGGTTTTCAAAAAACTCTCCTCAGCAATGTCTATTGGGCATATTTTCCAAGCAGAACACCGGGTATATTTTTACAATCACTTCGGACTTGAACATCTCATCCATGAGCTTCCCGCGGATGTCTGTAACAATTTTCTAAACACGGTTTTCATTAATGGAGTTCCTGCCCTTGCACCAGAATTAATTTCCGTTATTAATTGTTTTTTTGAAAACACATTAAACATTGCTGAAACAGCCAGAAAACTTCATATACACCGTAACACTTTGATTTATCGTTTGGACCAAATCAAACAACTGACAAATCTAAACCTTAGAGATTTTGAAGATGCTGTTATATTTAAAATCGCGCTTATTATTATGAAAAGGAGTTTAACAAATGAATGATTTTTTCTATGAACAAATATTGCCCCTTGAACTAGACTTTAAAAAACGACTACTTCGCCTTATAATTATCGTAATTGTAACAATACCGTTTCTTTTTTTATTGTTAATCCAAGCCCTTTTCGGCATGGTAATTTATTTCCTTGTAATTATTTTGGTGTTCCGTTATCTGCTCCCTAGATTCAATATGGAATATGAATATTCTCTTACAAACAACCTCCTTCAGATTGCTGTGATTTACAATAAAGAATCGAGAAAAGATAAATTTTCGTTGGATCTGAGCAGCGTAGAGATTATCGCCCCTGCTCACTCTCCTCGTTTACACTTTTATCAACAAGCAAAGTGTCTATCCTTTGTTTCAAAAAATTCACTCGAAACATATTCGATCATCTACAAAAAAGAGGATCAATTCTACAATATCCAAATACAACCGGATAATAAAATGAAGGATTATATTAAAAACCGAGTACTTTCTAAGATGTACTTTGACTAAGCACAATACGAGAACCAGGTTTTATCAAAATAACAACAACTATGAATTACACATACATTTTAAAATGCAGCGACAATACGCTATATACTGGTTGGACCAATAATCTAGAAAAAAGAATTAAAGATCACAACGATGGTAACGGGGCAAAATACACAAAATCCAGACGCCCTGTTACCCTTATTTATTTTGAAGAATTCCAGACAAAGGAAGAAGCTATGAAGAGAGAATATGCTATTAAACAACTCTCACGTCCACAAAAAGAAAAACTAATTAAAAAAAATTGAGTCCAGATTACTGAACCCAATCTTTTTCTATATTCCATATCTCTTTTCCATTAAAATAAATTTGATGTATATCATCTGGATTTTTTAATGCGAAGCCGTAACCGCCTTCCACCGTAAAGTCATCTATCCAACCATGAAGAGCACCCACGAGAGAAAATTTTCCTGTTATATGAATTTCATTTCCTTTTTCTGTATGTTTCATATTCATTCCCGGATAAAAATCATACTCATAATCCACATACAAAGAATATGCCTCCTCTTCCTGTCCCCACTTCTCCGTCACCTTTTCTAAGGAAACCTCTTTGATTATCATGGCATCCTGTGGTATTTTCCAGAGTGGTGCAAACAACAAAACCCCAACTACCAAGAGAATCCCTGCTATCACATAGTTTTTTCTCTTTACCCGTTTCAATAGTTTCTTAATTTCTGGAACATATTTTTCCTTCACTACCGTCGCCTTAGAAAAAATATCTTTTTCCATATCTTCATATAGTGCACGACATGCTTCACAATCTTGTAAATGTTCTTCCACTTCTATCATTGATTCTGCTTCAAGAACGTTGTCACAATATAATGGCAGCAGATCACGTACAATATTACATGATAATTTACTCATTTACTTACCCTCCTTATTCATCTCTTCTATAATCTTTATCTTCGCTCTTCTGAAAGTCACTCTTGCCCAGCTTTCTGTTTTTTGAAACAAATCTGCAATATCTGCAAAGGATAATTCTCCAAATACCCGGAGCGAAAACACTTCTTTATACGGTTCTGGGAGATGATGCAGAATACGGTGAATTTGTCTTGTGACGTCACGATTGTCGACTCCTGCAAAGAAATCTCTCTCGTCAGCAATCACTAATTCCGAGAAATCTTGGTCGGATTTTTTCTTCTCTTTTTTCAACTGATCCAGATGCAAGTTTTTGATAATCCTGCAAAGCCACGTCAGTTCTGAACAATCACCGCGAAACTTCGACAATGACTTATAATATTTCAAAAAGGCTTCTTGCGTCAGATCTTCTGCGTTCTTTTCATTCTGACACAGATAAAATGCATACTGAAAAGCCGCTTTATAGTGGGCACTATAGATAAGTTCAAATCGCTCCATAATCTCCCTCCCTTCTTACTTATACAGACGAATATATCGGTAAAACGTTACAAAAAAAGAGGAAATCTTTCGATTCCCTCTTAAATTTTATTCTGCATTAAAAACGTATTTGTCCATTCTTTCAAACGCTTCCACAATTCTTGATTTTGGTGAAGCAAAGTTGATTCTAAGGTGACATGGTCCGTGGAACATACGTCCATCCTGTACTGCTACTCCTACATCCCAACATGCTTTTTCGATATCATCGATTGTCTTTCCATGCGCTTCACACCACTTTGTACAATCCACGAATAACATGTATGTACCTTCTGGTCTTGACACTTCCACTCCTTCAAAATGCTCTTTGATATAGTTATATCCGTATTCAATGTTGTCTGTAAGCACTTCACAAAGTTCATTTGCCCATTCATGACCTTCTGGCTTGTAAGCACCGATCAGTGCATACATAGAAAGTACATTCATGCTATTGTAATGTGTCTTATCGGCTTTCGCGCGCATACGATCACGAAGATACTTACTATATACAATATGGTAACTTCCAATAAGTCCTGCCAAACTAAATGTCTTACTTGGCGCATAGAATGCAATAACTCTTTCACGTGCATCTTCACTGATTGATTGTAATGGGATATGCTTATATCCTTTTAAGATGATGTCTGACCAGATTTCATCTGAGATTACGATACAATCATTTGCTTTGTAAACTTCCATTGCTTTTTCAAGTTCCCACTTTTCCCATACACGTCCCATTGGGTTGTGTGGGTTACAGAAGATTGCAATGTGAATGTTGTTTTCTTTTAATTTCGCATCCATGTCTTCATAGTCCATTCTCCAGATGCCTTCTTCATCTTTTACGAGTGGACTATGAACAATATTAAATCCGTTGCTCTTTAATGTATTTGTAAATCCGATATAAGTTGGACTATGTACTAACACAGAATCACCAGGTGCAGCAAATGCTGTAAGTGCCGAAGCAACACCACCAAGAACACCATTTTCATATCCGATGTGTTCTGCTGTGAGCCCTGTTACCCCATTTCTCTTTTCCTGCCATTCGATGATCGCATCATAGTATTCTTTTCTTGTTGAGAAATATCCAAACGTTGGATGCTGCATACGTTCGATCACTGCATCCTGAATCGTTGGACATACTGGGAAGTTCATATCCGCAATCCACATCGGAATCAGATCAAAATCTTCCTTTGGACCGTCTGGTGCAAACCCAGGCATCTTTCCTACATCATCTACTGCAATCGCGTCTTTCCCACGTCTGTCTATAATACTTGTAAAATCATATTTCATAATATGTTCCGCCTCCTATTCTACTCTATACATTGTATAATATTTGCATTTTCAATGCAAGTTGTGTTATGATTTCTTTATCCTGTATATGAATAACAGAAAGGGACGGAACAATGAAAGAATTATACGAATTGATTGAACAAAAGATTAAGGAATCTGGTTGTCCGCTTGAGATCGATGGTGCGGAGTTTTACGATGATATGAATGCAGAAGCAGACAATCAAGAAAACGGCACATACATGT
>JAZQMU010000128.1:0-14010 GCA_045543595.1 Faecalimonas sp. | reverse complement strand
TGCATATGTTAAAAGCGATGACGGAACAAGTAACTACTTGGAAATATCCAGAGAGAGAAGCGTTTGGTGGAAGCTTCTTATATGAAAGAGTAGCGAAGACCACTCCTGAGCTGTGCGCGAAATAAGCGTTACCGTAGTTCTGCGTTAAAGATATTAGAGTGAAACGTTAAGGTGGAACCGTGTGTTATAGAATGATGCACCCTTATACAACGATAGTTGTCTAGGGGTGTCTTTTTTTATCCCTAGATCGGCACTTTAATTATAGGAGGAAGAAAAATGAAAGTAACATTAAAAGACGGATCAGTAAAAGAGTTTGAATTAAACGTATCTGTTCTCGACGCTGCAAAAGCAATCAGTGAAGGTCTTGCAAGAGCAGCATGTGCAGGTAAAGTAAACGGAGAAGTAGTTGATCTAAGAACAGAATTAAGTGAAGACTGCGAATTAGAAATTCTTACATGTAAGGATGCAGAAGGATTAAGAGTATTCAGACATACAGCATCTCACATTATGGCTCAAGCAGTTCAAAGATTATATCCAGGAACAAAATTAGCAATCGGACCAGCAATCGATGATGGTTTCTACTATGATTTTGATAGAGACTCAGCCTTCTCTGCAGAAGAACTTGCTGATATCGAAAAAGAAATGAAAAAGATTGTGAAAGAAAATCTTAAAATCGAAAGATTTGAACTTCCAAGAGAAGAAGCCATCAAATTTATGGAAGAAAAAGAAGAATCATACAAAGTGGAACTTATTCAAGATCTTCCAGAAGATGCAGTAATCTCTTTCTACAAACAAGGTGACTTCGTAGACCTCTGTGCAGGTCCACACCTTATGAGCACAAAAGCAGTAAAAGCATTCAAGTGTATTTCATCTTCAATGGCTTACTGGAGAGGCGATTCAAATAAGGCACAATTACAACGTATTTATGCAACTGCATATGATAACAAAGACGATCTTGCTGCACACATGGCACATCTTGAAGATATTAAGAAACGTGACCACAACAAACTTGGACGTGAAATGGAACTTTTCACAACTGTTGATGTAATTGGCCAAGGACTTCCACTCTTAATGCCAAAGGGTGCAAAGATGATTCAAAAAATGCAAAGATGGATCGAAGACGTAGAAGATAAAGAATGGGGCTATGTTCGTACAAAAACTCCACTTATGGCAAAATCTGATCTTTACAAGATTTCAGGTCACTGGGATCACTATCAAGACGGTATGTTTGTAATGGGCAATGAAGAAACAGACAAAGAAGTATTTGCGCTTCGTCCAATGACATGTCCATTCCAATACTATGTATACAAAGCAAGCCAAAAATCATACCGTGACCTTCCAATTCGTTACGGTGAAACATCTACATTGTTCCGTAATGAAGATTCTGGGGAAATGCATGGACTTACACGTGTACGTCAGTTCACAATCTCAGAAGGTCACCTTATCGTTAGACCAGATCAAATGGTTGAAGAGTTCAAAGGCTGTCTCGCACTTGCAAAATATTGTCTTGAAACACTTGGTGTACAAGATGATGTAAGATATCGTTTGTCAAAATGGGATCCTAACAATAAAGATAAATACATCGGAACAGAAGAAGTGTGGGAAGAAACACAAGGACATATCCGCCGCGTTCTTCAAGAACTTGATATTCCATTCTACGAAGAAGAAGGTGAAGCTGCATTCTATGGACCTAAAGTAGATATCCAGGCTAAGAATGTTTATGGCAAAGAAGACACAATGATCACAGTTCAATGGGATGCGATTCTTGCAGAACAATTTGATATGTACTACATTGATCAAAATGGTGATAAAGTGCGTCCATATATCATCCACAGAACAGCAATGGGATGTTATGAAAGAACACTTGCATGGTTGATTGAAAAATATGCTGGAAAATTCCCAACATGGTTATGCCCAGAACAAGTAAGAGTGCTTCCTATCTCTGAAAAATATGCGGATTATGCAGAAAAAGTTCGTAAAGAACTTGCTAAGAACGATGTGGATGTAACAGTTGATAATCGTTCAGAAAAGATTGGTTACAAGATTCGTGAAGCAAGACTTGCAAGAGTTCCATACATGTTAGTTGTTGGTGAAAAAGAAGAAGCAGAAGGCTTGGTATCTGAAAGAGGCCGTTTTGCAGGTGACGAAGGGCAAAAAACAATCGACGCATTTGTAGAACAAATTTGCAAAGAAATTCGTACAAAAGAAATTAGAAAAGAAGAACAACAAGAAGCATAATAAAACGATATGGAGGGAGGCCGGTAAGGTCTCCCTCTATGCGTGAATGAAAGAAACAGAGGACAAAAAATATGAAGACAAAACAGATAGTAGGAATCGTGGTTACTGGAATAGTGATCATTGCGGTCGGAGTTACCGGGGTTTTAAGTAATGTGCTCCAAAAACGTTTTGAAACAGAAGAAACAGGTTTTTTCTCCAGTTTGATGGAAATGGAAGATGTGACGGAAACGATGATTCCGGAAGAGGATTTTGTGGGTGTCATAGATGTTGTGGGAGAAATTGGACCAAGTTCTTCAGATATTTACGGTGCGAATGGTTATGATCATAGTGCATATATGAATTTTATTGATGAAATGATTCTTGCCGAAAATAACAAAGGGATTATGCTATACGTGGACAGTCCTGGTGGAACAGTTTATGAGAGTGACGAACTCTATCTGAAATTAATGGAGTATAAGGCAGAAACAGGGCGACCAGTCTGGGCATATTTTGCATCACAGGCATGTTCTGGAGGCTATTATATTGCCATGGCTGCTGATGAGATTTATGCAAATCGCAATTGCTGGACTGGGTCTATCGGGGTTATCATTTCTATGATGAATCTGGAAGGTCTGTATGAAAAATTAGGCATTGAGGAAATCAACGTTGCCAGCGGAGACAATAAGGCTATGGGCTCAGCAGGAGCAGAACTTACAGAAGAACAGTATGCTATTTTGCAAAGTCTTGTAGATGAAGCATATGACCAGTTTACGGAAATTATCGCAGAAGGAAGAAATATGAGCTTGTCAGATGTTAAAAAACTGGCTGATGGGCGAATTTATTCTGCGAAACAAGCATTGGATGTGGATTTGATTGATGCGATCGGTTCTTATGAAGAGGCGAAAAGTGCATTTATCAAACAAACGAATTTATCAGAGGATATTTCTTTCTATGCGCCAGAGAACGAGATGACAGAATGGATAGATTATCTGTTCTTTGCGGCAGAAAAGATCAAACCAAAATCAGATACAGAATTGGCAACAGAGATTATTGAAGGTAATAGAAACGGGGTGCTGATGTACTATGCAGAGTAATGGAAATGAACGATTAAATGCTGGATTCTTTGTACGTCTGGCAGCGTTTCTTTTGGATTCCCTGATCGTGTGGGTGGCTTTGCTGATTGTTAGAGTTCCAATTTGGATTTCTTCTATTGCAAACCCTGATAATATTGTAGTTCGTGATTTGGTATTTAGTTACTCGATTGCAGATATTGTGTATTATGTGCTTGGTGTGATGTATTTCATTATCCTTACATATAAGACTGGAGCAACCATCGGAAAAAGAGTATTGCATCTCAAAGTTGTCAGTACAGAAAATCGAGATTTGACTCTTTGGGAAGTGATGTTTCGAGAAACGGTGGGAAGATTCTTGTCAGCATTGGTTGCCGATGCAGGCTATATCATGATTGGAATCCATAAAAAGAAACAAGGTCTCCATGATTTGATGAGTGATACAGAAGTGATTTATTATCATGAAAAGAGTGTGTATGTGGATGCAGAGGTGCATGTGAAAGAAACTGGCACAAATGATTATGTGACACCATCTTATGTGCACGATGCTGTTCAAAACATTGAGACTGTAGAAACTGTGGAAGTAGCGGAGAATATAGAAAAGGAACCTGAGTAACAGGTTCCTTTTTGTTATACTAAGACACCATTTAAGTAATGTGTAAGAGATCTTCTCATATTTTCTTCAAAATCTACTTCTCCATGTCTCATTGCCCACTCAAAAGCATTTCCGATTACGATCATACGAATATCAGTCACAACTTCTGAAATGCTGAGGTTTAACTGGATAGCTTTCGCAGCAACCGCTTTTTCCAGATAATGTTGAACTGTAACGATTGGATAAGGTCTTTCTGTTCGAATGGCCGGATTGAGTGCCTGATTATGAGGTGTATAATATCCTGCGACAAAGTCAACCCCTAACTCTTTACAGTATGCAACATAATTTAAATAGACACCAACGATAGCTTCCTTTGCTGCGCTTTTGTCTTTTGGGGTATCTAAAAGTTCTGGGTCAACAGTTGGTTGGTTTTCGATGTAATATGATAACAGATCATCTTTGGTTTTGAAGTGATGATAAAAACTTCCGTTTGATACGCCAGCTTCTTCGCATATATTTTTGATGGAAAGACTTTCATAACCGCCTTTTTGTAAAATGCGTTTTGCAGCCTGAAAAATCTTTTCTTTTGTTTCTTTTGATTTCAATTGTTGTTTTGATAATTCTGTGATTTGCATTTCTACAGTCCCCTTTATAAATCGTGAAGATATTATAACATAGTTTTTGAGAAAAAACAAGAAAACAGAGTATACTCTGATTTTAAGGAGGCGTTGGTTGAAAGATTTGTGTTTATATGGTATTCTAAAGAACGAATACTCATTGGAAAGGAAATGAAAAATGGATATTATTCAAAAATTGACAGAAGAATTAGGCGTGAAGAGATGGCAGATAGAAGCAGCAGTTCAACTGATCGACGAAGGCAATACGATTCCATTTATTTCACGTTATCGAAAAGAAGTGACAGGTTCATTGAATGATGAACAGCTTCGAAAATTACATGAAAGATTACAGTATTTGCGTAACCTTGAAGATAAGAAGGCGCAGGTGCTCGCAACAATAGAAGAACAGGGAAAACTGACAGAAGAATTGAAAAACCAGATTCTGGCAGCAGAGACGTTGGTAGTGGTAGAAGATTTGTATCGTCCTTACCGACCAAAGCGAAGAACGAGAGCAACGATCGCTAAGGAGAAAGGTTTGGAACCATTGGCAGCTCTTATTATGTTACAAAAGGTTGATATGCCAATAGAGGAAGCTGCAATAGATTATATTTCAGAGGAAAAAGAAGTAAATTCTGTGGAAGATGCTATTGCAGGGGCAAAAGACATTATAGCGGAATACATCTCAGATGAAGCGAACTATAGAATCAAGATCCGTGATCTCACAACGAAGAATGGTAAGATCACATCAGTTGCTAAAGATCCGGAAGAACAATCGGTGTATGAGATGTATTATGATTTCGAGGAGGGAATCACAAAGTTGGCGGGACACAGAGTTCTGGCTCTTAATCGTGGAGAAAAAGAAAAGTTCTTAACGGTAAAAGTGGAAGCGCCAGAAGAGAAAATCTTGCAATATTTAGAAAAGCAAGTTATTATCTCAGACAATCAATATACAACACCAGTGTTGCAGGAAGTGATTGCAGATAGTTATAAAAGATTGATCGCACCGGCAATTGAAAGAGAAATCCGCAGTGATCTTACAGAAAAGGCAGAGGACGGGGCAATCGAAGTCTTTGGCAAAAATCTGGAGCAACTCTTGATGCAGCCACCAATTGTAGGACAGACAGTTCTCGGCTGGGATCCTGCATTCCGTACAGGATGCAAACTTGCAGTTGTGGATGCGACTGGTAAAGTTCTTGATACAACGGTTATCTACCCAACTGCACCAACGACACCGCAAAAGATTGCAGCAGCAAAAGATACTTTGAAAAAATTGATCAAGAAATACAATATCACTTTATTCTCGGTTGGAAATGGAACTGCATCTCGTGAATCAGAACAAGTAATCGTAGAATTATTTAAAGAGATTCCAGAGAAAGTACAATATATCATTACAAATGAAGCGGGAGCTTCTGTATACTCGGCTAGTAAGCTTGCCACAGAAGAATTCCCAAACTTTGATGTGGGGCAGCGTAGTGCCGCTTCTATTGCAAGAAGACTTCAGGATCCATTGGCGGAACTTGTAAAGATTGATCCAAAGTCTATCGGTGTTGGACAATATCAACATGATATGAATCAAAAGAAGTTAAGTGAAGCACTTTCCGGTGTTGTGGAAGACTGTGTAAATAAAGTGGGTGTGGATCTTAATACTGCATCGGCACCACTCCTTTCTTATATTTCTGGTATCTCAGGAACGATTGCAAAGAATATTGTGGCTTACCGTGAAGAAAATGGTACTTTCAAAGACAGAAAACAACTTCTCAAAGTAGCAAAGCTTGGACCAAAGGCATTTGAGCAATGTGCTGGTTTTATGCGTATTCAAGGAGGAAAAAACCCGTTGGATGGAACAAGTGTACATCCGGAAAGTTACGAAGCTGCGGAAAAACTTTTGGACAAACTCGGCTTTACAACAAAAGACATTGCGGGTGGTAAGTTGAATGGTATTTCAAAATCTGTGAAAGATTACAAGAAGTTGGCTGAGGAATTGGAAATCGGAGAAATCACACTTCGAGATATTGTGAAAGAATTGGAAAAACCAGCAAGAGACCCTCGTGATGAGATGCCAAAACCAATCCTGAGGACAGATGTACTTGAGATGAAAGATTTGAAAGAAGGAATGATTCTCAAAGGAACTGTTCGAAATGTTATTGATTTTGGTGCGTTTGTGGATATCGGTGTTCATCAAGATGGTCTGGTTCACATTTCACAACTTACGGATAAGAAGTTTATCAAACATCCACTGGAAGTTGTGAGTGTGGGTGACATCGTGGAAGTGAAAGTTATGAGCGTGGATGTGGCAAAGAAGAGAATTCAATTGACGATGAAACTGTAGTGATATATAATTAAGAAAAAATAATGAAGGATTCTTCGGGGCGGGGCGAGATTCCCCACCGGCGGTAAAGTCCGCGACCCACTACGGTGGCTGAACTGGTGAAATTCCAGTACCGACAGTATAGTCTGGATGAGAGAGGAATGGATGAAAGTGTATGAGTGGCCCTGAATTTATATATTCAGGGCTATTTTTAATTCCTATGGAAGAAGTCCTTTGAAAGAAAGGAAAAGAATATGGAAAAAAAGAGAAAAATCAAAACAAGAGATATTACGATCATTGGTATGCTCGGAGCTGTGGCCACAGTTCTGATGTTATTTGAAATTCCCCTTCCATTTGCACCGAGCTTTTATGAAATCGATTTTAGTGAGGTACCTGTATTGGTTGGTGCTTTTGCATTAGGACCGATGGCTGGTGTTTTGATCGAATTGGTAAAAATTATATTAAACTTTGTGATCAACGGGACAGTAACAGCAGGAGTTGGCGAGGCTGCAAACTTTATCATTGGAATTTCCTTCTGTGTTCCTGCAGCACTCATTTATTGTCATAAGAAAACAAAGAAATCGGCTACGATTGGTTTAGTCACAGGTACTTTGTTTATGGCAGCACTGGGATGCTTTGTCAATGCATATATATTACTTCCAACTTATGCAAAGGCATTTCAGATGCCAATTGATGGTTTGGTTGCTATGGGAAGTGCAGTGAATGGCAGCATTACTAATCTTATGACATTTGTAGTTTTTGCAGTACTCCCATTTAATCTTCTCAAAGGAGTTCTGGATTCGATCATCGTTTTACTGATTTACAAGAAAATCAGTCCAATTTTGAAAAAGCAATACTAGTAACAAATAAAATGCTGTGCTATAATTTAATGTGGTATGGCATTTTTTAATGCCATTTGCAGTTTTATTAGTGGAGGAAGTAGTATGTCGGTTAAGTTTAATGTAAAAATGACAGAAGATTACATGTACGATTTTATGTTATATCATAATTACACACATTTCTCAGGACTCTTGGGAGGAATTGTGGGTGTGCTTGGTGCAGTGTTTGCAGTGTTTTATTTAATGAAAGGAAATACACAGACTGCTGGCTTTGCATTGATCGTTGCCATTTTATTTTTAGTTGTTACACCGAGAACAACTAAACAGAGAGCAAAGATGCAAGTGCAAAATTCGAAAATGTTCCAGGAAGCGTTGGAATATGAATTCAATGACGAAGGAATTGTGGTAAGACAAGGAGAACTTGAAGCTGCAACTGCGTGGGGTGAATGCTATAAGTCTGTTAGCACAAAAAAATCGGTTATTGTTTATATAACACGTGTGCGTGCGCTTATTTTCCCAAAAGAATGTATGGGAGAAGTCTACGAAGAAGCAGTAAAAATGATCCGTTCGCATATGCCTTCGGCAAAAGTGAAGATTAAATAGATTCATTAGTAAGAGGTTGACAATGATTATTGAAACATACAGTGCAGAAGAAACATATCAATTGGGTGTGGAGATAGGAAAGAAAGCATCTCGTGGTCAGGTTTACACAATGGTAGGAGACCTTGGTGTAGGAAAGACTGTGTTTACACAGGGAATGGCCCATGGACTTGAGATAGAAGAACCAATCAGCAGCCCGACATTTACAATCGTACAGGTATATGATGAAGGACGTCTGCCGTTCTATCATTTCGATGTATACCGTATCGGTGATATTGACGAGATGGATGAAATCGGTTTTGAGGACTACGTATATGGCGAAGGGGTTTCCTTGATTGAGTGGGCAAATCTCATTGATGAAATTTTACCAGAAGAACGTACAGAGATTATGATTGAGAAGGATTTAGAAAAAGGATTTGATTACCGTAGAATTACGATAGAAGAAAGGAAGGGGTAAGAATGCGTATACTTGCTTTAGATAGTTCTGGACTCGTTGCTACTGTGGCGATTTTGGAAGATGATCAGACAATTGCAGAATATACTGTGAATTATAAAAAGACACATTCTCAGACTTTGCTTCCTATGTTGGATGAGATTGTGAAAATGACAGAATTTGATCTTGCATCCATTGATGCGATTGCAGTGGCTGGAGGGCCGGGGTCTTTCACAGGACTCCGTATTGGATCAGCTACAGCCAAAGGATTGGGTCTGGCGTTAAACAAACCGCTTATTCACATTCCAACAGTAGATGGTATGGCGTATAACATGTTTGGAAGTACAGGGCTTATTTGTCCGATCATGGATGCGAGAAGAAATCAGGTTTATACGGGTATTTATCGTTTTGAAAATGATTTCCAGGTGGTGGAAGAGCAAATGGCGATTCCAGTACAGGAGTTGATCGGAAAGTTAAATGTGTATGGAGAAAAGGTGACATTCCTAGGAGATGGAGTTCCGGTTTATCAAGAACAATTAAAAAATGGACTTGTAGTGGACTATGTATTTGCGCCAGCTCATATGAACAGACAGAGTGCAGCGGCAGTAGGTGCTTTGGGAATGACATACTTTGCGGAAGGCAAAACTGAAACGGCAAGAGAACATCAACCGGATTATCTTAGACTTTCACAAGCGGAAAGAGAGCGTGCAGAAAAGAATGCTGAACTTTCGTAAATTAGAAGAAGCGGATATTGACCGCGTAGCGGCGTTGGAAGAAAGGACTTTCTCTGATGCCTGGACAAGAAACAGCATCTATGAAACATTTTGCCAAGGACAAGCATTTATCACAGTGGCAGAAGATGATGGAGATGTGGCAGGTTACTGCATTATCTACTATGTTTTAGATGAAGGTGAAATTGCCCGAATTGCAGTAGATGAAAGATGGCGTCGCAAAGGTGTTGGACGAGGTCTTTTGGATTACACTTGTGAATGCTGCCGAGAAAAGCAGATTGAGAGATTACTTTTAGATGTAAGAGAAAATAATGAAGGCGCAAGAGCATTTTATAAAGACTATGGTTTTTGTGAAGATGGGATCCGCAAGAATTTTTATGAGATGCCAAAAGAGCATGCTGTGCTAATGAGCATGTTGATTGACAACCTTTCCCACTAGGAATAGTGTTGTGAAAAAAATATAATACAGACGTAGTAAATTCGAAGGAGGAATTTTATGCGTCAGGAACAAAAAATCATTTGTAATAAATGTGGAAAAGAAATAGTGATGGAAAAAGGAATGTATTATCAGGATGTACTTTCTGTGGAGAAACGCTGGGGGTATTTTTCTGAGAAAGATAACGAGGTGCACGAGTTTGATATATGTGAGTCTTGTTATGACGAATGGATTAAAACATTTCTGATTCCTGTTGATACAGAATAGACAAGGAGAAATTCATGTTAGATGTATGTTTGTTGGGATGTGGCGGAATGATGCCGCTTCCATACCGCTGGCTCACAGCGTTGATGACACGTTTCAATGGAAGCAGTCTTTTGATTGATTGTGGCGAAGGAACTCAGGTTGCGATCAAAGAGAAGGGATGGAGTTTTAAACCGATCGATGTGATCTGTTTTACTCATTTTCATGGAGATCACATCAGTGGACTTCCAGGACTTCTTCTCACAATGGGAAATGCTGACAGACGTGAACCATTGACACTGATCGGGCCAAAAGGGTTGGAACGTGTAGTAAATGCACTTCGCATCATTGCACCGGAACTTCCTTTTGAAATAAAATTTATAGAAATTACAGAACCAGAAGCTGTCTTTGAGATGAACGGATATCGTCTGAAGGCTTTTCGTGTAAATCACAATGTATTGTGTTATGGTTATACATTGGAAATTGACAGAGCTGGAAAGTTTGATCTGGAAAGAGCAATTGCTCAGGATATTCCAAAGCAATATTGGAAGCATTTGCAAAAAGGGGAAACCATTGAGGAAGATGGACGTGTATTTACTCCTGACATGGTGCTTGGAGAACAGAGAAGAGGTATCAAGCTTACTTATACTACTGACACAAGACCGACAGCATCGATCCGTGAAAATGCAATGCATGCAGATTTATTTATCTGCGAAGGTATGTATGGAGAAAAAGATAAGCTTGCAAAAGCAAAAGAATATAAACATATGACATTCTATGAAGCCGCATCATTGGCGAAAGAAGCTGAAGTTGGTGAAATGTGGCTTACGCATTATAGTCCTTCGTTGACAAGACCAGAGGAGTATATGGAAGAAGTGTATTCGATTTTCCCAAATGCCAGAGCTGGAAAAGACGGCATGTCGGTTGAACTTGATTTTCCTGAAAATTAGAGAGGTTAAATTATGACAGAAGAAAAAGATGTATTGATATTGGCGATTGAAAGTTCTTGTGATGAAACTGCGGCCTCTGTTGTAAAAAATGGGCGAGAAGTTTTATCGAATGTAATTTCTTCGCAGATTGAACTTCATAAATTATATGGAGGAGTTGTGCCTGAAATAGCATCGAGAAAGCATATCGAAAAAATCAACCAGGTAATTGAAGAGGCTCTTGCAGAAGCAAATGTTACACTGGATGACCTGGATGCAATCGGTGTTACTTATGGACCAGGTCTTGTAGGGGCGCTCCTTGTGGGTGTTGCGGAAGCGAAAGCGATTGCGTTTGCAAAGAATCTTCCTTTAGTTGGAGTTCATCATATTGAGGGGCATATTTCAGCCAATTTTATTGAAAATAAAGAATTAGAACCACCGTTTGTGTGTCTCGTTGTTTCGGGAGGACATACACATTTGGTGTGCGTAAAAGATTACGGAAAATATGAAATCATTGGCCGTACACGTGACGATGCGGCAGGGGAAGCTTTTGACAAGGTTGCTCGTGCTATCGGACTTGGATATCCAGGAGGACCAAAGATTGACAAATTATCGAAAGAAGGAGATGCCAGTGCAATTGTATTTCCGAAAGCGCACATCAGCGATGCACCATACGATTTTAGTTTCAGCGGTGTAAAATCTGCTGTCCTTAATTATATCAATGGCTGCAAGATGAAGGATGAAGAATACAATAATGCAGATATTGCAGCTTCTTTCCAAAAAGCAGTTACAGATGTTCTTGTGGAGAATGCCATGAGGGCTGTGAAAGAATATGGACTTTCAAAATTTGCTATTGCAGGGGGTGTTGCTTCGAACAGTACACTTCGCGAAGCGATGAAGAAAGCATGTGAAGAAAACGGAGTTGAATTCTATTATCCGTCACCAATCTATTGCACAGACAATGCAGCGATGATTGGAGCTGCGGCTTATTATGAGTATATTGGCGGAACAAGACATGGATGGGATTTGAATGCGGTACCAAACTTGAAACTGGGAGAAAGATAGTTATGGAAAAAAGAAAATGCACTGCAATTGTTCTGGCAGCAGGACAGGGAAAGCGTATGGGAACCAAAATACAAAAACAGTTTTTAGAGATTCAGGAAAAACCGGTGTTGTATTACTCGCTTTGCGCATTTCAGGAATCAGAAATCATTGATGAGATCATTTTAGTGACAAGTCAAGGAATGGAAGAATATTGTAAAGAGAATATTGTTGAGTTCTATGGTTTTACAAAGGTTTCAAAAATAATCCAAGGTGGTGCAGAAAGATATCATTCTGTATGGCATGGTCTTCAGGAAATAACGGATGATGGAGTGGTGTATATTCACGATGGAGCCCGTCCATTTGTTAATGAAGTGATATTGCGACGTGCGTATGATGCTGTTTGTGAATACAAGGCTGCAGTAGTAGGAATGCCAGTTAAGGATACGATCAAAATTGCAGATGAAAATGGATTTGCAAATGAAACTCCAAATCGCAGTTTGGTATGGGCTGTACAGACACCACAAGTGTTTGAGGTTTCTTTAATAAAAGAAGCATATGGTAAATTGATGGAAGACGATAATATTCCTGTTACAGACGATGCTATGGTTGCAGAACAGATGCTCGGAATGAAAGTGAAGCTGGTAGAAGGTTCTTATGAAAATATAAAAATCACAACACCAGAGGATCTGATTGTGGCGGAAAGTTTCCTGAAAAAATAATCAAAAAATCCTTGACATTGTTTTCAAGGTATGTAATAATACAATTCGTTGCTGGATAAGTGACGAAAATGCAGAGGTATCGAAGAGGTCATAACGAGGCGGTCTTGAAAACCGTTTGTCCGAAAGGGCACGTGGGTTCGAATCCCACCCTCTGCGTTCAACCACTAGAGTGGTTATATTGACAAAGAGGGTAAAAAGTGTTATAATACAACTGTAAGTAGCGCCCAGCAAAATAACTTAATATGCAGAGGTATCGAAGAGGTCATAACGAGGCGGTCTTGAAAACCGTTTGTCCGAAAGGGCACGTGGGTTCGAATCCCACCCTCTGCGCTGGAAAGACAGATGAGAATTTCTCATCTGTTTTTTGCTGTCTGAGAAAAGTATTTTTAGAGGATAGTTGGAGGATATGATGAAGAAGATTAAATGGATTTTTGGAATTCTTGCTTTGGTGACAGTCGGAGCATGTGTCTGGTATGTGAATGATTATTATCATGCTGATCAAAGACAGATTGAGAACTATGCGGTTGATAATATAGTGGAAGTGGAGAATTGGGAGAGGGAACTGATTTGTGTTCCTGAAGAAGCGAAGTGTGGTTTTATCTTTTATCCGGGTGGAAAAGTAGAGTGTACAGCCTATCTTCCGCTGATGAAGGAGTGTGCGTCTAGAGGAATCCTGTGTATACTTGCAGAGATGCCATTTAATCTGGCGGTATTAGATATTGACGCGGCTGAAGGGTTACAGGAACGATATCCAGAAATTGAAGAATGGTATATAGGAGGGCACTCCCTTGGCGGAACTATGGCGGCTGCTTATCTCGGGGATCATGAAGATGAATTTGAAGGATTGATACTTCTTGGATCATATACGACAGAAGATTTGAGAGAGAAAGAAATTAGAGCGCTTTCTTTATATGGAAGTGAAGATCATGTTCTTAATATGGAAAACTATCAGGAAAATAAAGTGAATTTACCTGAAACATTTGAAGAAGAAGTGATAGAAGGTGGTTGTCATGCATACTTCGGAATGTATGGGGTGCAGGATGGAGATGGAACTCCTACTATATCTAATGAGGAACAGATTGAATTTACTGCAGAAAGAATAAATGCCTTTGTAAGTGAATAAAGAAAGAATGTAGCTGAAGTGTTGTGCAAAATGTATAATACTTCAGCTTTTGTTTTGAGCTGACACACTAAATTTAGTGGTTGGAAATCTTCAACAACACATGAAATTG
>JAZQMU010000127.1:0-6536 GCA_045543595.1 Faecalimonas sp. | reverse complement strand
CGTCATCAATCGGAATAATGTTAGCAAGCTTGAAGAATGCTGACTGGAGAATTGTATTAATTCTTCCGCCAAGGCCTACTTCCTTACCAATCTTAATACCGTCGATTGTGTAGAACTTAATGTTATGAGTAGCCATATATCTCTTAGCCTGACCCGGAAGATGCTCCTCAAGTCCTTCCATATCCCATGAACAGTTAAGAAGGAATGTTCCTCCGTCAACGATTTCTTGAACCATATTGTATTTGTTTACATATGATGGGTTGTGGCAAGCTACAAAGTTAGCTGTCTTGATTAAGTATGTTGATTTAATTGGGCTCTTACCGAAACGAAGGTGTGACATTGTAACCCCACCTGATTTCTTAGAGTCATAATCAAAATATGCTTGAGCATACATATCTGTGTTATCACCGATGATCTTGATAGAGTTCTTGTTAGCACCTACAGTACCGTCAGCACCAAGACCCCAGAATTTACAGTTGATTGTTCCTTCTGGTGTTGTTACTAATGGAGCACCCACTTCTAATGATAAGTTAGTAACATCATCAACGATACCTAATGTGAATTTAGCTTTTGCATCATTTTCATATACTGCAACGATTTGAGCTGGAGTTGTATCTTTTGAACCTAAGCCGTAACGACCTGTGAATACAGGAACTGCATCGAATTTAGATCCTTTAAGAGCTGCAACTACGTCTAAGTATAATGGTTCACCAAGAGCACCTGGTTCTTTTGTTCTATCTAATACTGTGATTTGTTTTACAGTTTCAGGAATAGCTGAGATTAAAGCTTCAGCTGAGAATGGTCTGTAAAGACGAACTTTAACTAAACCAACTTTTTTACCTTGAGCTACTAAGTAGTCAACTGTTTCGTCGATTGTATCACATACAGAACCCATAGCAACGATTACGTGTTCAGCATCAGCTGCACCGTAGTAGTTGAATAATTTGTAGTCTGTACCAATTTTTTCATTCACTTTATCCATGTATTCTTGTACGATTTCTGGCATTTTATCGTAGAATGGATTACATGCTTCTCTAGCTTGGAAGAAGATGTCAGGGTTTTGAGCTGAACCTCTTTGGCATGGGTGATTTGGATTTAATGCGTGTTTTTTGAAATCTGCGATTGCATCAAAATCTGCCATATCTTTTAAGTCAGCGTAATCCCATGTTTCGATTTTTTGAATTTCATGAGAAGTTCTGAAACCGTCAAAGAAGTTGATAAATGGAATTTTACCTTTGATAGCTGCTAAGTGAGCAACTGGAGTTAAGTCCATAACTTCTTGTACACTTGATTCACAAAGCATTGCACATCCTGTTTGACGACATGCGTAAACGTCTGAGTGATCACCAAAGATTGATAACGCGTGGCTTGCGATTGCACGAGCTGATACGTTGATAACACCTGGTAATTGTTCCCCAGCAAGTTTGTATAAGTTAGGAATCATAAGTAATAAACCTTGAGATGCTGTATATGTTGTTGTTAAAGCACCTGCTGCTAACGAACCGTGAACTGTACCTGCTGCTCCGGCTTCTGATTGCATTTCTGTTACTTGAACAGTTTGGCCAAAGATATTCTTTAAACCTTGTGTAGACCAAGCATCTGTAACTTCCGCCATAACAGATGATGGTGTAATAGGGTAAATAGCTGCAACTTCTGTAAATGCGTACGAAGCGTGAGCTGCTGCATTATTACCATCCATGGTCTTCATTTTTCTTGCCATTAATTTTGTCCTCCTTCAATTTACTTTTACTAAAAAAGCTTCTTATTTCATACATATCACCATTATACACTTCTATTTCAGCAAAATCTAGTGCATATTCCACAAAAATTGTTCTCGTTTTCATGCAATCTATTTTCTTGTATATTTATGAATTATTTTCAGATAATTAACACTTATGTAACATAATAATTGTATAATTATGTAAAGGTCGTTAAAAATTTACCAAATCTAACAAAGAAAGAAGGGATGAATATGGAACTAAGACAATATCGTCGCATTTTAACTGCCAGAAAAAACTTTTTGAAAGGTATTATCATTGTAGACATTCTTGCAATTATTGTAGCTGCGCTCTACTGTGACCGTGTGTTAGATCATAACATCTCGCTATTTACGGTTCTGATTTTTGGGATTTTTATCATTTCTATATCAATAGTTTATGATATGTATCGCAATGCTTGTTATCGTTTATTCATTAGCGGAGATGATGTGATCATTTATTATCCTACACCGAGTGAACGTGCAGGTGATGAGTATATTTTCTATAAGATTCAAGATTTATCGCTTGTAAAGGTGAAAGGTAGCTCAATTCACTTTGAAGGTCATATGCTCGTCAAAGCAGAAGGTACAAAACGTGATAATATCAATACATTTACAGATGACAAAGCATTCTTTGCAGATGTATTTGGAACAGGAAATACATATACAATTGAAAAGCATTTCCGCGTTACACGTATTTACGAAGATGAAACTAGATTATTAGATCTTCTCAAATCAAAATTAAATTAGTATTCGGAGGTTTCTTATGAGTAATAACAAAAAAGCCAGTTTTGGCTCCCGTTTTGGATATATCATGGTCGCGGCCGGCGCCGCTATAGGTTTAGGTAATATTTGGAAATTCCCATACCTCGCATACGGCGGCGGGGGTGGCGCATTTGTAGTCGTATATATCATTTTATGTTTAGTACTTGGTCATCCAGTAGTTGAAATGGAAACAATTGTAGGTCGTTATGCAAAAACAAACTGTATCGATGCCTATGGAGTTGTTAACAAAAAATGGAAATTTGTGGGTGTAGTCAATGTAATCTGTACACTACTCATCGATATGTATTACATCATTGTAAGTGGTTATGTGTTGAAATATGCAATAAACTTCTTAATAAGCGGCACATTTGGTCCGGACAGTCTTACATACTACACAAGCTTTATTTCGGATCCAGTTGAACCACTGATCTATGCTGGCATTCTTATGACAGTTACTGTTGTTCTCTTATCGTTTGGTATCACAGAATTAGTAGAAAAAATCACAAAAGTCATCATGCCTCTCCTCTTTGTTTTACTGATCGGCTGCGGCATCTGGGCACTCTTCATCTCTGAAGGTGCAATTGAAGGTTTGAAATTCTATCTCATTCCAGATTGGAGCAATTTCACATGGAAAGCTTTTGCTGATGCTTGTATGCAGGTAATGTTCTCAGTCGGTATTGGATGGGCTATTTTCTCTACACTCGGAGCAAGTGTTTCCGATGAAAGTAACGTTAGAAAAGACTCTATGTGGGTAACAATCTGTGATACATGTGTTGCTCTTACAGCTGGATTTGTTATCATTCCATCCGTTGTAGGTGCAGGTTCTGAAATGACTGCAGGCCCATCACTTGTATTCCTTGCAATGACAGATATTTTCGGCAAATTCCCAGGTGGAAGAATCATCGGTTTCTTCTTCTTTACTGCACTTATCTTCGCTGTACTTTCAACGTACTTTACAATTCTGGAAATCCCAGTAAAATGTTTGGAAGAAAAAGCAAAGATTTCTCACAGAAAGGCAACTGTCCTTACATCCATATTCATTTTTATTGGTGGAATTTTCTGTTCACTGAGCCAAGGAAACGGATTATTAAGTGGTGTGAAGATGCCTTGGTGGAGTTTTGGAAGCGGCATATCATATTATAACATTTACGATTGGGTAGACTGTTTATCTGGCTATGTACTTCTTCCTCTCGGTTGTCTCCTCACAACACTATATTGTTGTAAAGTATGGGGCTATAAAGAATATGAAAAAGCCCTTACACAAAACGGTCGCGACGGGAAATTACGTTTATATGACAAGATTGTAATGACTGTTGTCGTACCTGTTTTAACATTGATCGTTATTCTGAACTGTTTCGGATTCATAAAATAGCACATAAGCCTTCAGGAGATTCACCTGAAGGCTTTTCTTTACCATTTTATTTTTATAAAACACTTGAATTTTCCAAATTTCTGTACGATAATAATGAAAATACTACTGATAACACTAAAAGGAGTACCATTATGAAATATCAAGCGGAATTGGATTTTTTCACACGCATTTTAAACAAGTTCCATCTTCCATATCATCTTGTTACTTATCCTTTTGATTCCGTGCCAGATTTGGATTCCGGAATTAGAAAGCTCATATATCCTAAAATTGAATTTAAAACATATATGGACTTCGAATTGGAAAAATTTGACGAAAACAAGATTTTCTACATATATGATAAGTTTAGTTGTAGTTATATTTTTCTACGCATACCAGACTGCGAAGAGCCTACTTTTTTATTTATAGGCCCATATCTTCGAAATCCAGTCTCAGTAGCAGATATATATAATCAAGCAGAGGTTCTGTCCATCCCTTCAGGTCTGATTCCTCAAATGGAGGTTTTCTTCCGAAGCCTTGTTTTAATGCCTGAGAATAATGTTTTGTTGAGTTTGATCACCTCTCTGGGAGAGACCTTGTGGGGAAGTATCGATAATTTTTCTTTTGAAAAAGTAGAACAAAAAGATATGATTTATCACGATTATCGTTCTTTTGTTTCCATGTATGAGGAAACAGATCTTCCTACATTCTCTGCTAAGATCATTGAAGAACGCTATGAAATAGAAAGTGAATTTTTGCTTGCAGTATCTCAGGGACAATTTCTAAAAGCCGAGCAGTTTATTTCACCTCTCAAGAATACAAATTTGGAACCTCGAAGCGCCGAACCTCTTCGCGACAGCAAGAATTATTCTATTATTCTTAATACTCTTTTGCGCAAAGCGGCAGAAATGGGTTCTGTGCATCCATATCATATTGACGCTCTTTCTTCCCGCTTTGCCCGTAAGATTGAGTTAGTCTCTTCTGAGAAGGAGGTTGAGCTTCTTCACAGAGAAATGATTCACAAATATTGTCTGCTAGTGAAGAATCACTCTATGAAAGGTTATTCGCTCCTTGTGCGTAAAGTTTTGACACAGATAGACACAAATCTGACAGCCAACCTGAGTTTGAATACATTGGCTTCGGATTTAAATGTCAATCCTAGTTATCTTTCCACATTATTCAAAAAAGAAACTGGAAATACTTTAACAGAACACGTTAATCGCAAGCGTATTGATCACGCAATTTTATTACTTAATACAACCAATATGCAGATTCAGACTGTTGCACAATATTGTGGTATTTCCGATGTAAACTACTTCACAAAATTATTCAAAAAACTTATCGGCAAAACGCCAAAGGAATATCGCGAAAGCTTATTCCCTCACAGATAAGAAAAAACCATGTACTTTAAGTTTCATTACTTAAGATACATGGTTTTATTATTTATTCGTTATTCTTTGCTTTCATCCTTTTTCTGCCAATCACGAAAGCTATAACGGCAAAAACTGCCATTGCTGCTGCCAACACTTGTGATACTGGGATTCCAATTCCAGGGATCAAAAGTGGGTCTGTTCGAAGTCCTTCGATCCAGAATCTGCCCACACCGTAACCAAACAAGTAGATCAAGAAAATTTCCCCTTGGAATTTCTTACGTTTGATCCAAAGCAGCATAACAGTCAGCACACAAATATTCCATACCGACTCATATAAAAATGTCGGATGAACCTGAATGTATTCTATTCCATCAATCACTTTCAAATTTTGAAACATCAATTCAGTAATATCTTGTTTTCTCACCGCATCCACTGGCAATTGCATCGCAAATAAACTATCTGTATATTCGCCAAATGCTTCTCTGTTGAAGAAGTTTCCCCAGCGTCCAAGAATCTGTCCCAAAATGAGTCCAGGAGCACCTGTATCTAATAACATTGGGAAAGAAATCTTTTTGATTCTCGTATAGATTGCTGCTGTGATGATCGCACCAATCACGCCACCATAGATTGCCAATCCCCCTTGTCTTAGATTGAAGATACTAAGGAGATTGTCTTTGTACAAATCCCACGAAAATGCCACATAGTAAAGTCTTGCTCCAAGTATACTGGCAAGAATCACATAGATTGCAAAATCATAACACATATCTTCATCCACTCCAGTTGCTCTTGCAACTTTGTGAATGGCGAGCCAGATTCCTGCCATAATACCGATTCCGATGATGATTCCATAGTATGCAATATCGAAACCAAATATGGAAACGGATTTCCCCACATTTTCAAGATAAATTCCCAAATTTGGGAAGTTAATGTTTGTTGTCATAGACTACCCTCTCCAAACTATACGTTAAATCTGAATAAGATGATATCTCCATCTTGAACTACGTATTCTTTACCTTCCAAACGAACAAGACCTTTGTCTTTCGCATTTGCATATGTTCCGCAGTCCATAAGATCATTGTAGCTTACGATTTCGGCACGGATAAAGCCACGTTCAAAGTCTGAGTGAATCTTACCTGCAGCCTGTGGCGCTTTTGTTCCTTTTTTAATTGTCCATGCACGAACTTCTGGTTCCCCTGCTGTAAGGTAACTGATAAGTCCTAACAAGCTGTAGCTTGCTTTGATCAATTTTTCAAGACCAGATTCTTCTAAACCAAGATCTTCTAAGAACATTTTC
>JAZQMU010000126.1:0-11772 GCA_045543595.1 Faecalimonas sp. | reverse complement strand
AAAAGCAGAACATGAAAAATTCGCAGGTGCTCAAGATACTTACACAGTTGAAGCACTTATGTACGATGGTAAAGCACTTCAATCAGCAACTAGCCACTTCTTCGGAAGTGGATTCCCAGATGCATTCGGTATCAAATACGTTGACAAGAACAACGAACTTCAAAGCGTATATGAAACATCTTGGGGATGGTCTACAAGAAGTATCGGTGGACTTATCATGGTTCACTCTGACGATGATGGTCTTGTACTTCCACCACGTGTTGCTCCAACAGAAGTTATGATCATTCCTATCGCTCAACACAAAGAAGGTGTTCTTGACAAAGCATATGAATTGATGGCTGAATTAAAGAAAGCTGGATACAGAGTTAAAATTGACGCTTCAGAAAAATCTCCAGGATGGAAATTCTCTGAACAAGAAATCAATGGTATCCCAACACGTATCGAAATCGGACCAAAAGATATCGAAAACAATCAAGTTGTTGTTGTTCGTAGAGATAACCGTGAAAAAACTGTTGTTTCACTTGATACAATTGCAGTTGACTTACGCAACATCTTAGAAACAATGCAACAAGATATGTATGACAAAGCAAAAGCATTCTTGGATTCACACATCTACGAAGCAACAACATTGGACGAAATGGTTGAAAAATTCAAAACAGACCGCGGTCTTATTAAGGCTTGCTGGTGTGGCGATGTAGAATGTGAAGGCGAAGTAAAATACGTTACAGGTGGAGCTGCTACACGTTGTCTCATCGAAGACGAACCAATGATCTCAGACAAATGTATTTACTGTGGAAAACCAGCGAAACATATGGCTTACTGGGGTAAAGCATACTAGAATTTATATTAGCTTACAAAAGGCGTGGGGAAATTTATTTTCCTTGCGTCTTTTTTTATGCTATAATGACTCTTAGCAATTCATGAAGAGGAGGTGTGATCGTGAAGATAAAAGTGCCGGAAAAAGTAAACTACATCATCAAGACGTTGCAAAAACATGGATATGAAGCTTATGCAGTCGGCGGTTGTGTACGAGATTCTATCCTGGGACGAATTCCAGATGACTGGGATATTACGACTTCTGCCACTCCGCTTGAGACAAAAGCATTGTTTGCCCGTACATTTGACACGGGTATCGAGCATGGCACGATCACTGTACTTTTAGATAAAGATGCATTTGAAGTGACTACTTACCGCGTGGACGGCGAGTATGAAGATAGTCGTCATCCAAAGGAAGTAACATTCACGCGAAGTTTGAAGGAGGATCTTCTTCGCCGCGATTTTACGATCAATGCTATGGCCTATAATGAGAAAGAAGGTCTGATCGATATCTTTGGCGGTATGGAAGATTTGAAGAATAAGATTATTCGATGTGTGGGAAACGCAGAAGAGCGTTTTGGAGAAGATGCGCTTCGCATTATGCGTGCAGTTCGATTTGCAGCTCAGCTGGGTTTTGAGATTGAGGACAGCACGAGAGAAGGGATTTTGAAACTTGCGCCTACATTGGAGAATATCAGTGCAGAACGTATTCAGGTGGAACTTATCAAGATGCTGGTATCGCCAAATCCGGGGTTATTGAGAACTGCGTACGAACTTGGCATCACAAGAGTGATGCTTCCGGAGTTTGATGCCATGATGCAAACGACACAAGAAACACCGCATCATATGTACTCTGTGGGTGAACATACATTGAAGGCAATTGAGATGATTCCGGCAGATAAGGTTTTAAGACTTACGATGCTTCTTCACGATGTGGCGAAACCTCTGAAAAAGACCGTGGATGAAGATGGAAGAGCTCATTTCAAGATGCACGATGTGGAAGGTGCAGATATGGCAAAAATGATCCTTCGCCGACTGAAGTTCGACAATGATACACTTAACAAAGTTGTGAAGTTAGTTCGTTATCATGATTACCGTATTCCTGCAGATACCAGAAGTGTGAGACGTGCCATGAACAAGATTGGGGAGGACTTATTCCCAATGTATCATGAAGTGCGACTTGCAGATACTTTGGCTCAAAGTATTTATCTCAGAGAAGAGAAGTTACAGAATCTTGCGGAAGTGTGGGAAACATATGAAGGGATTTTAGAAAGAAAAGAATGTGTTTCACTTAAGACTTTGGCAATTTCCGGAAGTGACTTGATCTCTGCAGGCATGGAACCTGGAAAAGAGATTGGGCGTATTCTGAATGGCTTGTTGGAACTAGTGTTAGAAAATCCGGAATATAATACAAAAGAAACGTTATTGCGATTAAAGGATGAGATTTAAAAGGGTTGCTTCGGCAGCCCTTTTGTTGTTCTACTGTCCCGTTTTACTTCATAGATTAGATTGAAATACTCAAAGCGGGGGGACGTATGAAGGACTGGGAAGAAGAGGTACTGAAACAATATGATATAGATATTAAAAATATAAAAAAAGTCAGAAATGGGATGTTGTGTGAAGCAGAGCAGCAGGTGTTTTTGATCGAGGGAACCACTGCATCTGACAAGCGATTGTCCTTGATAAGACATTTGGGAGAAGAACTGATTCAAAACGGTTTTGAAAAAGTGGATCACATCATACTTACACAGGATGGAAATACTTGCTGTCAGCTTGAGGATGGTTCAAAGTACATATTAAAAAAATGGTTTCGGGGCAGTGAATGCGATGTAAAAAAAGAAAATGAACTTCTGCAGGCAACACAGAATCTGACTCAATTCCATACGGTGACGGAGAAGTTGGGACAATGGGAGAATGAAGATATTTGCCGAGGAGAAGATTTGCAGCAGGTATTCTTTAGACATAACAGAGAACTGAAAAAGGTGAGAAGTTTCATCAGGCAGAGAGTGGATAAAGGAGAGTTCGAAAATGCCTTTTTAAGCAGTTTCGATTTTATGTTTGAGTGGGCGGAAGGTGTTTTGGAGAGGTTAAAAAAATCAAACTATAAAAATCTGAAAAAAAGTTTGATTCATGGGGATTATAATTATCATAATCTGATCATGATGCAAAATGGAATTGCCACCACAAATTTTGGACATTTTGAGTATAATGTTCCGATGAAGGATTTTTATTATTTTCTGAGAAAGGCTATGGAAAAGAATCATTGGGATGTAAAACTTGGATCCAAGATGATAGATTGCTATCATAGAATGCGCCCGATTTCATTGGACGAGATGGAGTATATCAGCATTTGTATTGCTTATCCTGAGAAGTTTTGGAAGGCTGCGAATTCCTACGCAAGGTCTAAGAAATGCTGGATTCCGGCTAAAAATATAGAAAAACTGGAGTTGGTTGCAAGGCAAACGGAAGAAAAAAGAATCTTTTTGGAAAAAGTCTTTAATTTTCGGCTATAAATTGCAAAAAATCAAGTAAAATCAAGGATTTTTACTTGCCATAGAACTAAAAATGTTATAGAATAGGTCTTGCCGAAAAACGGACTCGTTTATTATGTAGTAAGGAGGAAATATCGATGAACAGAGTAGAATTAATCGCAGCTATGGCAGAAAAAGCTGAACTTTCTAAAAAAGACGCAGAAAAAGCTTTAAAAGCATTTACAGAAGTAGTAGCAGAAGAATTAAAAAAAGGTGATAAAATTCAATTAGTAGGTTTTGGTACATTTGAAGTTAGCGAAAGACCAGCAAGAGAAGGTAGAAACCCACGTTCTGGCGAAACAATGACAATCGCAGCTAGCAAAGCTCCAAAATTCAAAGCTGGTAAAGCTTTAAAAGATGCTATCAACGCATAATTTACTGTAAAGGTAAGATAGATAAAAGATTGCGCTTTGCGCATTCTTTTTTGATATTAGAAAGGAAGATGGGATGAGATTAGATAAATTTTTGAAAGTATCTCGTTTGATCAAAAGACGTACCGTTGCAAATGAAGCCTGTGACGCGGGAAGAGTTTTAGTGAATGGAACTGTTGCAAAAGCCTCTGTGAAAGTGAAAGTAGGGGATGTGATTGAAATCCAATTCGGTACTAAGACGGTAAAAGCAGAAGTTCTTGATATTCAAGAGACAACGAAGAAAGAAGAAGCAAAAGAATTGTTCAGATATTTGTAGGATGAGGTTCTATCTGGGGACAGCCTTTCATAGAATAATGAAAAAGAAAGGTTGTGGACATTTGGACGAGAGACAGTTGCCTAAGGCACATAAGATCGTGATCAATAATAGAAAAGCAAGTACAGTGACGGGTGTGATTGATGTGTTGGCATTTGATTTAAATGAGGTTTTGCTGGAGACTGAACAGGGAATGCTGACTGTGCGAGGAAAGGACCTGCATGTCAATCGGTTGACTTTAGAAAAGGGAGAAGTTGATCTGAATGGCCATGTAGATAGTATTTCTTATGCCGACATGAAACATAGTTCGAAGAAAAAAGAAGGGATGATCCAGAAGTTATTCAAATAGCCTATGATATTAGGGATTCAGAAGGAATTGTCGATTTTTCTCCAGGCATTGTTGGCAGGTAATCTGCTGTATCTGATTTACAGAGTACTGTACTTGTTTCGAAAACTGATAAGACACAGCAATTTTTGGATATCGGTGGAGGATGTGGTCTACTGGTTGTTTGCAGGGATTTATGTGTTCCTGGGAATGCAGAAAACATGCAATGGAAACATTCGCTGGTATTTTGTTGTGGGACTTTTGGGAGGAAGTCTTGCAACCTGTTTTTTTATTCGAAAAATAGTGAGAAAACATATTGATAAAACTGAGAAAACAGAGTAAAATTAAAGTACTATTATAAAATAGTGGGGATAAGGGTGAGTATAAAATGAAAAGAATACAAGGGAAGCGAGCAAGACGTCAGCTTCAGCATAAACTAAGTATGTTTTTAGTTGTTGCTGTTATCGTAGTTCTTGGTGTTACTCTTTCAGTTGCAAGTATTTCACTGCATGCAAAGAATAATGAGTACAAAGCACGCGAGGCAGATTTGGAAGCTCAGATTGAGGCAGAAGAATTACGATCAGAAGAGATTGACGACCTTGAAACATATGTAGGTACAGAAGAGTACGTGGAGGATGTCGCAAAAGAAAAGTTAGGGTTAGTATATCCGAATGAGATTTTGTTTGAGGCAGAACCGTAAATTGAATAATCGAATACGAATGATAGCTTTAGAAATTAATTTTCTAAAGCTATTTTTGTTTTTCGGAGTTGGAGGGGAATATGAGAGGATTGGAAATAAATCCATATGTAATTCAGATTGATAAGTTTGTAAATTCACTCGGGAAACTTTCCCGATTTTTTCTGAGTTTGGAAGAACGAAAGCCAATGTATTTTGAGGTGGAGGACTGGAATGCTTGTGAAGATATCAAGGACAGGTTGTGGGAACAAAAGATGAGCCTGAACCGCGAAGGATGTGCGGTACAGCTGGATACATTTGCACAGATGATCCAGCATTCCACCCATGAACTGGATGCAAGTATTTTTGAGGACGAGCACCTGGAAAAGAAGTTAAAAACAAGATTAGCCAAGATGGGAGTTAAACTACTTAGCACCGTGTTTTTGGTTGCGGAAAGCGGGCGTTATGAAATACATGTGACAGTAAAAGCGGCAAAAGGGCAGTGCGTAGAAACGAGAGAACTAACCAGAGTAATTTCAAAATGTACAGGGAGACTGATGCTTCCGGATAAAAATGAAAAAGTCACTGTTGGAAATGAATATTGTACTATTGTTTGCGTGGAAAGCCCGGAATTTCATACTTTACAGGGAATTGCGAAGATAGGAAAAGACTGCGAGAAGATATCTGGAGATAATTTCTCCATGATAGAACTCCCAGGCGGAAAGCAGGGAGCAATATTGTCCGATGGTATGGGCGCAGGTGAAAGTGCGAATCGGGAAAGTGCGATGGTGGTGGAGGTGCTGGAAGAACTTTTGGAAGCGGGGTTTCCGAAAGAGACAGCATTCCAGATGTTAAATACGGCTTTGGTGATAGGACGGGAAGAGATTCGCTTTTCTACGGTGGACATGAGTTTTTTTGATTTGTATACGGGAAAATGTGAACTTGTGAAAGCGGGGGCATCTACTACATTTATAAAAAGAGGTGATAAGGTAGAAGGCATTCGTTCCACAAGTCTGCCGTTAGGGGTAGTGGCAAAGTTGGAATTGGACAAGGTAGAACTGGAACTCCAGGATGGGGACATGCTCATCATGGTGACAGATGGTGTGATGGATGCGTTGCCAGTCGGAGAGCAGGATATGCTGATGAAGATGATCATAGAAGGGACGAGTCTTCAGAATCCAAAGGAATTGGCACATCATATTTTGGAGCAGGTGTTGGAATGTTCGGGAGAAGTGCCGCTGGATGATATGACGGTACTTGTGGTTGGTATATGGAGTCTTGAAAAATCAGAGAATATCAGATAAAATTGTCTTGTATTCGCAAAGGAAAAGAAGGCAATGTTTGAAAAGATCAAGAAATATATTCTGGAACAAGAGATGATCCAAAAAGAAGACAGAATTATTCTAGGCGTATCTGGAGGTGCGGACTCCGTATGCCTTCTTTTTGTGCTCCAAAAGTTAAGAAAAGAGATGGATTTTGAACTTGTGGCTGTGCATGTGAACCACGGACTTCGTGGTGAAAACGCAGATGGCGATGAGCAGTTTGTCAGGGGACTTTGTAAAGAACTGAATATTCCATGTGAATGTTATTTGGGAAAGGTAGAATTACTTTCGAAAAAATGGAAACAATCTACCGAGGAAGCAGGAAGAAATTTCCGAAGATCATGTTTTAATGAAGCATTGGAAAAATACCAAGGGACAAAGATTGCCTTGGCACATCACAAGAATGACAGCGTGGAAACCTTTTTTATGAATCTTGCCAGAGGAACGGGATTAAAAGGTCTTGGAGGTATTGCGCCAATACAGGGGAACATTATCAGGCCACTTTTGTGTGTGGAAAGAAAAGAAATCGAAAGATATTTGGATGAAAATAAAATCACATATCGTACAGATGAGACAAATACAGAAGATAGTTATACGAGAAATCGTGTCCGCAACCATTTGATTCCATTCATGGAGCAAGAGATGAACGAAAAAACGGTGGAGCATATGGACGAAACCATGAATTATTTGCGTCAGCTTCAGGAGTATTTGGAAAAACAGGCGGAATCTTATTGGAATGTCTGTGTGAATAAAAACGATGGTCTTTTACTGATAGATCGGGAGTATGATAAAGTACCGGCTGTTTTGAGACCAATGATCATTAAGCGAATGATGGCGACAGTTGCCGGTCGTGAGAAAGATTTGGAGTCTGTCCATGTGAAAGACATTGAGGACCTCAGAAAGAAACAGGTGGGAAGAAAGCTGGACTTACCTTACAATATGGAAGCAAAAAGAGTTTATCAGGGAATCAGTATTTCTTTGAAACAAAAAAGGCAAGATGACTATGATAAAGAAATATTATATAAACCGGATATAGAAGAATACTTTTTTGGCAAATATCGTATTGCGTGCAAACTTTGTGACAGAGAGGAAATGGAAAAGTCTATGGAAAAAGGTGGCACGAAATACTTTGATTATGATATAATAAAAAATGGCATAAGTTTTCGTGCAAGGCGCACAGGCGATTATATTACAATTGATGATGCTGGTCGTACACAAAAACTGAAGTCATATTTTATAAATGAAAAAGTTCCACAAGAAAAAAGAGACGAGATTTTATTGATTGTAGATGGGAGTCACGTATTAAGCATTTGGGGATTCCGTGAGAACCCAGCGTATAGAGTGACGGAGAACACAAAGAGCATCTTATCAGTAAGAGTTGATGAAGGAGAAGAATCATGGCAGAAAAAATTGGTGTATTAATTTCAGAAGAAGATGTAGATGCAAAGATTGCAGAGATAGGGAAAAAGATTAGCGAAGATTATGCAGGGAAACAAGTACATTTAATCTGTATTTTAAAGGGTAGCGTTTTCTTTACATGCGAGCTTGCAAAACGTATTTCAGTTCCTGTTTCTATGGACTTTATGAGTGTGAGCAGCTATGGTGATGGTACTTCATCAAGTGGTATCGTTAAGATTGCAAAAGATTTAGATGAAACAATCGAAGGAAAAGATGTTATCGTTATTGAAGATATCATTGACTCGGGAAGAACTTTATCATATTTGTTAGAAGTTCTTGCAAAGAGAAATCCAAGCAGTATGAAACTTTGTACATTACTTGATAAACCAGACCGAAGAGTAAAAGATGTGAAAGTGGATTACGTAGGATTTGAAATTCCAGATGAGTTCGTGGTTGGATACGGACTTGATTATGCACAAAAATACAGAAATCTTCCATATATTGGAATTGTGGAATTTGTGGATTAGGAAGGAGTTAGTAATTGAATAATAAGAAGAAAAGTTTTGGTGGATTTTCCACATTGCTGATCGTCTTAGTAGTATTTACCGTATATTTCTATATGGGAGTACTTTCTGATCTGAAGACAAACGGCACATACAATGAATTTGTTGCAGAGTTGAATAACGGACAGATAAAATCAGCAACCATCGAACAGAACAAGGAAGTTCCAACGGGAACATTAGAAATCACATTGAAAAATGATAAGACTTTGCGTGTTAACGTAACGGATGTTAACGAAGCGAAGCAGCTCTTGGTAGAAGGTAACGTTGCCGACATTACGGTGCTGGACGTTCCGGAAGAATCATGGTTTTTAGAAACATTGCTGCCAACATTGCTGATGATTGGAGCGTTTGTTTTGATTTTCATGATGATGAATCGTCCAAACGGTGCAAATGCACAGGCTATGAACTTTGGCCGTAACCGTGCAAAAATGATCAATCCTGCTGAAAAGCAGATTAATTTCTCGCAAGTCGCAGGACTTCAGGAAGAGAAAGAAGAATTAGAAGAAATCGTTGATTTCTTGAAAAGCCCTAAGAAATATATCCAGGTTGGCGCCAGAATTCCAAAAGGGGTTATCTTAGTAGGCCCTCCAGGGACAGGTAAAACACTTCTTGCAAAAGCAGTTGCAGGGGAAGCAGGTGTTCCATTCTTTACGATCTCCGGTTCGGATTTTGTGGAAATGTTTGTAGGTGTCGGAGCATCTCGTGTAAGAGATTTGTTTGCAGATGCAAAGAAAAATGCACCATGTATTATTTTTATTGATGAAATTGATGCGGTTGCGAGACGTCGTGGTACGGGTCTTGGCGGCGGACATGATGAAAGAGAACAGACATTGAATCAGCTTCTCGTAGAGATGGATGGTTTTGGTGTGAATGAAGGAATCATCGTGATGGCAGCAACAAACCGTGTAGATATTTTAGACCCAGCCATCTTGAGACCAGGTCGTTTCGACAGAAAAGTTTCTGTTGGAAGACCAGATGTGAAGGGAAGAAAAGAGATTTTAGAAGTACATGCAAAAGGGAAACCTCTTGGTGATGATGTGGATCTTATGCAAGTGGCACAGACAACAGCAGGTTTCACGGGCGCAGATCTTGAGAATCTTTTGAATGAGGCAGCGATCATAGCGGCAAAGGAAAACCGCGTTTATATCCAGCAGAAAGATATCCAGCGTTCATTTGTAAAAGTTGGAATCGGGGCAGAAAAGAAAAGTAAGGTTGTCTCAGATAAAGAAAAGAGGATTACTGCTTTCCATGAAGCCGGGCATGCGATCTTATTCCATGTACTGCCAGATGTTGGACCGGTATACACCGTGTCTATCATTCCAACAGGAAGCGGGGCAGCAGGTTATACCATGCCGCTTCCAGAGAAAGATGAGATGTTTTATACAAAAGGAAAGATGTTGCAGGAAATCAAAGTTTCTCTTGGCGGACGTATCGCTGAGGAATTGATTTTTGACGATATCACAACAGGTGCGTCTCAAGATATTAAGCAAGCGACAGCATTAGCAAAAGCTATGGTTACAAAGTTCGGTATGTCGGATGAACTTGGACTTATCAATTACGACAGCAACAACGAAGAAGTATTCGTCGGAAGAGATTTTGCGCAAGCAGGCAGAAGTTACGGCGAAGAGGTTGCTGGTAAGATTGACAGAGAAGTGAAACGTATTATTGATGAGTGCTATCAGGAAGCTAAAAAGATCATTTTAGAACACAAGACAGTTTTAGATGCTTGCGCCCAATTATTACTAGAAAAAGAAAAAATTACAGGCGAAGAGTTTGGGAAATTATTTTATGAATAAACAAGCATTATTTAGTGATGGGACTGAACAATATTTGGTCCCATCGCAACCAAAAGAATTTGAAGTTGTAACGATTAGATTTCGTGCAATGAAAGATGAAGTAGAAAAAGTGCGCGTCATGAATGAATCACGCGCATTTGTTATGAAGAAAGCACATACAGAAGGCGTGTTTGATTATTTTGAATTAGAGTACGAATTAGGTGATGAACCATTTAAGTATTATTTTGAAGTAACTGGGAAAGAAGAGTTCGGCTGTAGAGAAATTTGTTATTATGACAGAAGCGGTGTGACAGAAGGAGCCATAGAGGAATTCGCGTTTGAGATCATTCCGGGATTTGCCACTCCTGACTGGGCAAAAGGCGCAGTGATGTATCAGATTTTTGTGGACCGTTTTTTCAATGGTGACAGAAGTAATGACGTAGAAAGCGGAGAATATATTTATATCGATGAGCCTTGCGTGAAAGTTACAAACTGGAGTAAATATCCTGCCTACATGGGAGTAAGGGAATTTTACGGAGGAGATTTGCAGGGGGTTTGGGATAAATTAGACTATCTGCAGGATTTGGGAGTCGAAGTTATTTATTTCAATCCACTTTTTGTGTCTCCGTCAAACCATAAGTACGACACACAAGATTATGATCATATTGATCCACATTTCGGCAAGATCATTCACGATGGTGGCGAAGTGCTTCCTATGGGTGTAGTAGATAACCGTAAGGCGACAAAATATCAGCAGAGAGTTGCTTCGTTGGAGAATCTGGAAGCAAGTAATGAATTTTTTGCACAGTTGGTGGAAGAAATTCATCGTCGTGGAATGAAAGTAATCATTGACGGTGTGTTCAATCATTGCGGTTCGTTCAATAAATGGCTGGATCGCGAAAAAATCTACGAAGGCAGACCAGGTTTTGAAACGGGTGCCTATATTTCGAAGGATAGTCCTTACCACACATTCTTCTCTTTTGAAAAGAAAGAGGAAGATGCTTGGCCAGATAATAAGAGTTATGTGGGGTGGTGGGATTTCAATACACTTCCGAAGCTTAATTATGAAGATTCAGAGAAATTAGAGAACTATATTCTTGGTGTTGCAAAAAAATGGGTATCGCCTCCATATAATGTGGATGGATGGAGACTAGACGTTGCAGCGGACCTTGGACATTCGAATGAGTACAATCATGAGTTTTGGCGCAAGTTTAGAAAAGCGGTAAAAGAAGCGAATCCTAATGCGATTATTCTGGCAGAACATTATGGAAGCCCAAGTTCATGGCTTAAGGGTGATCAGTGGGATACAGTCATGAATTATGATGCATTTATGGAACCGATTACATGGTTTCTGACAGGTATGGAAAAACACAGTGATGCACTTCGTCTGGATCTTCTTGGAAATGCAGATCATTTTATTGGCTCAATGAAGTATCATATGGGCCATATGCTTACACCATCACTTATGGTTGCAATGAACGAGCTTTCAAATCACGATCATTCTCGTTTCCTTACAAGAACAAACCATGTAGTTGGTCGTGTCGCGAATCTTGGATATCGAGCAGCAGAAAATGGTGTCAAAGAATCAGTGATGAGAGAAGCTGTTGTGATGCAGATGACTTGGATGGGTGCGCCGACATTGTATTACGGTGATGAAGCTGGTGTTTGCGGATTTACAGATC
>JAZQMU010000125.1:0-2973 GCA_045543595.1 Faecalimonas sp. | reverse complement strand
TGTTCAAAGTTGGTGATACTGTGACTTTGGCAGTAGACGAAAAAGGCAGAACAAACACATGTAAGTACCACAGTGCAACTCACTTGTTACACAGAGCATTAAGAAATGTTCTCGGTTCACATGTAGAACAAAAAGGTTCTCTTGTAACTCCAGACAGACTTCGTTTTGACTTTGCTCACTTCTCAGCTATGACAGCAGATGAAATGGCAAAAGTAGAAGCAATCGTTAACGAAGAGATCCAAAAGAGTCTTCCAGTAGTAACAGAAGTTATGAATATTGAAGCTGCAAAAGCATCAGGTGCAACAGCATTATTTGGTGAAAAATATGCAGAAGATGTTCGTGTAGTTACAATGGGTGATTTCACAAAAGAACTTTGTGGTGGTACACACGTATGCAATACAGGTGTGATCACAACATTTAAGCTTGTATCAGAAGCAGGTGTTGCTGCAGGTGTTCGTCGTATTGAAGCTCTTACAGGAGAAGCAGTATTTGCTTACTACAAAGAAGTAGAAAAAACATTAGCTGAAGCAGCAAAAGCAGCAAAAGCAACACCAGCAAATCTTGTGGAAAAGATTGAACACATGTTGGCTGATATGAAGGCAATGCAAAGCGAGATTGAATCATTAAAGAGCAAAGCTGCAAAAGATGCTCTTGGTGATGTTATGAATCAAGTGGTGGAAGTGAAAGGCGTAAAACTTCTTGCAACTTCAGTAGAAGGTGTTGACATGAATGGTCTTCGTGATCTTGGTGACCAATTAAAAGAAAAACTTGGAGAAGGTGTTGTTGTGATCGCATCTTCTGCAAATGACAAAGTAAATCTTATTGCTATGGCTACAGATGGAGCAATGAAACAAGGTGCTCATGCAGGTAACCTTATCAAAGGTATTGCAGCATTAGTAGGCGGTGGCGGCGGTGGTCGACCTAACATGGCACAAGCAGGTGGAAAGAACCCAGCAGGTATTCCAGATGCAGTTGCAAAAGTAGCAGAAGTTCTTAGTGAACAAATTAAATAAATTGTAATTTAATGGTTGACTAACTGAAAAAATCTGTTATAATAATTAGCAGTGCAATAAAAAAATACCCAAACAGTCGTATGTTGCACAATATAGGGCTGGAGGGGAGGTTAGGTGTGAGACTATGTCAAATGTAATCGTAAAAGAAAACGAAACGTTAGATAGCGCTTTACGCAGATTCAAAAGAAACTGTGCAAAAGCTGGTATTCAACAAGAAATCCGCAAGAGTGAACATTACGAAAAACCAAGTGTTAAACGTAAAAAGAAATGAGAAGCTGCTAGAAAACGTAAATTTAACTAATATGTGCATTAAAGAGAGTGTTGAAAAACACTCTCTTTTTTATGTTTGTGCTTTGGTTGACACTGTTTTGATATGAAGATATAATGTATTAGACAAAAATAAGATGAGGGTAATAAATGTGTAAATTTATTATTATTTTTATCGTGATATGTGTGCTCTGTATCCTTGAATGGATGCGTGAAATCCACACTTTTAAAATCACACATTATTATATCAGATCAAAAAAATTAAAAGGGATAAGTCGGGAACGAAAAGTAATTCTGCTAAGTGATCTTCATGGATGCAGTTACGGAAACAATAACGATAAATTACTTCGTGCAATCGCGAAAGAGAATCCGGATTATATTCTGGTTGCAGGTGATATGTTAGTTGGTAAACCAAACGAGCCAACGAAGGTTGCAGAAGAGTTTATGACGCGTCTCCCTGAAATTGCTGAAGTATTCCATGCAAATGGGAATCATGAACAGAGATTTAAGGAGATGCCGGAAACTTACGGTGACGTATATCCTGGATATATAGAAAAATTAGAAAGAGCAGGAGTTCATTGTCTTTCCAATGAAAAAATAGAATTGAATTGGGATGATGTGCCTGTCAATATTTATGGATTGGAGCTCGGACATAAGAAATATAGAAAGTTTCAGAAACAAGTATTTCAACAAGATCGAGTAAAGAATCTTTTGGGAGATTCAGATACTTCAAAGTATAATATTATGATTGCACATAATCCAACATTTATGGATAATTATCTGGAGTGGGGAGCAGACCTTGTTGTATCAGGGCATGTGCATGGTGGCGTAGTCCGTATTCCGGGGATTGGCGGACTGATTTCTCCACAATTCATCCTGTTTCCAAAATATTCTGGTGAGATGAAAAAAGTGGGAGACAAGGTGGCAGTAGTTAGCAAGGGCATTGGTTTACATACCATAAAAGTGCGATTTTTAAACCCTGCGGAAGTAGTGGTTATGCATATAAGCGGTACGGAGGAATAAGATGGGAATACCGGTAAGATTAGAAGTGTTTGAAGGACCGCTGGACCTTCTTTTACACTTGATCGACAAGAATAAAGTGGATATTTATGATATTCCGATTGTGGAAATTACAAATCAATACATGGAATATATCAAAGCGATGGAAGAAAAAGATCTGAACATCATGAGCGAGTTCCTTTTGATGGCAGCAACACTTCTGGATATCAAATGTAAGATGCTTCTTCCGAAAGAAATCAATGAAGAAGGGGAAGAAACAGATCCAAGAGCTGAACTGGTAGAACAACTTTTGCAATATAAGATGTATAAGTACATGTCTTATGAATTAAAAGACAGACAACTTGATGGAGAACGTCTGATGTTCAAGGAACCAACAATTCCGGATGAAGTAAAGGCTTATCAGGAACCGGTTGATTTGGATGCATTGCTGGAAGGTGTGACTATGAGTCGATTGAATGCAATTTTCAAAGATGTTATGAGAAAACAGCATGAAAGTCGGATCTAGCCATGTCGTTCTGTGAGCCAAGGAGTTGCATCAAGGATTTGTCTTCCTAAGACCGCTTGGCCTCCGACTTGCTTATCAGGAACCGGTTGATTTGGATGCATTGCTGGAAGGTGTGACTATGAGTCGATTGAATGCAATTTTCAAAGATGTTATGAGAAAACAGCATGA
>JAZQMU010000124.1:0-5869 GCA_045543595.1 Faecalimonas sp. | reverse complement strand
TTTACATACTCCAGCAGGACATTTCTTGTCTACGATATGTGCAATATATTCGTCTTTGAAATAACGTAATGTTGAGATAATTGGGTTTGGAGCTGTCTGTCCAAGAGCACAAAGTGAATTTTCTTTTAAGTGCGCACAGAGTTCTTCCAGCTTGTCAAGATCTTCCATTGTAGCTTGGCCTTTTGTGATCTTATCAAGGATTTCAAGCATACGTCTTGTACCGATACGGCATGGTGTACACTTACCACATGATTCATCTACTGTGAATTCAAGGAAGAATTTCGCGATGTCAACCATACATGTTGATTCGTCCATTACGATCAAACCACCAGAACCCATCATAGAACCGATTGCCATTAAGTTATCATAATCGATTGGAACATCAAAGTGTTCTGCTGGGATACATCCGCCTGAAGGTCCACCTGTCTGAGCAGCTTTGAATTTCTTGCCATTTGGAATACCTCCGCCGATTTCTTCTACGATTTCACGAAGTGTTGTTCCCATAGGAACTTCTACAAGACCTGTATTGTTGATCTTTCCGCCTAATGCGAATACTTTTGTTCCTTTTGATTTTTCTGTACCCATGCTTGCAAACCATTCTGGTCCATTTAAAATGATCTGAGGAATGTTTGCCCATGTTTCTACGTTATTTAAGATCGTTGGTTTTTCGAATAAACCTTTCACTGCTGGGAATGGCGGACGTGGTCTTGGTTCACCACGGTTCCCTTCGATTGATGTCATAAGGGCTGTTTCTTCACCACATACAAATGCACCAGCACCAAGTCTGAGGTCGATATCAAAATCAAATCCTGTTCCGAAAATATCTTTTCCTAAAAGACCATATTCCCTTGCTTGTTTAATCGCAATTTCAAGTCTTTCAATAGCGATCGGATATTCCGCACGAACGTAGATGTAACCTTGGGAAGCACCAATTGCATAACCTGCGATTGCCATTGCTTCTAATACTACGTGTGGATCACCTTCTAAGATAGAACGATCCATAAATGCACCCGGATCACCTTCGTCAGCATTACAACATACATATTTTTGTACGTTTCCGCGATTTCCGGAAGCAAATTTCCATTTGAGACCTGTTGGGAAACCTGCGCCACCACGACCTCTAAGTCCGCTGTCTAATAATGTCTGGATAACATCATCTGGCTGCATCTCTGTCAATACTTTTCCAAGAGCTTCGTAGCCACGTGTTCCAATATATTCTTCAATATTTTCTGGAGCAATCACACCACAGTTACGAAGTGCGATACGTCTTTGTTTCTTATAGAATTTTGTTTCCTGAAGTGGTAAGATTTTATCTTCGCCAACTGTTTCTTCATATAAAAGACGAGTGACAACGTTACCGTTTGCCAAATGTTCTGAAACGATTTCAGGAATATCTTCTTCTTTTACCATTGAGTAGAATGCGCCTTCTGGATACACGATCATGATTGGTCCTAACGCACAGAGACCAAAACAACCAGTTTTAACGATTCCAACTTCTTTTTCCAATCCATGTTTTTGGATTTCTGTTTCTAAAGTTTCTAAGATTTTTTTACTGCCTGAAGAAGTACATCCAGTACCACCACATACTAATACGTGTTTGCGATATCCATCCAAAATTGGAAAATCACCAGCATGTTCTGAACGGAATTCTACTTGTCCCTGCATCTTTTCTCTAATTACTTTTAATTCTTCCAGAGATTTCATACATATCCTCCATTCTGCTATTCGTATTTTGCTAAGATATCGTCGATATCATCAACAGTCAAACGGCCATATACATCATCATTTACCATCATTACCGGTGCAAGTCCGCAAGCACCTACACAGCGGCAAGCATCAAGTGAAAACTTACCATCTGGCGTACATTCTCCACCAACAATTCCTAATTTTTCCATCAAATAATTATAAATATCCCCTGAGCCTTTTACATAGCAAGCTGTCCCTAAACAAACAGAAATGCGATGTCTTCCCTTTGGATTTAAATTGAATTGTGCATAAAATGTTGCAACTCCGTAAATCTTTTCCATTGGGATTCCCGTTTCATTTGAAATAATAGTCTGTACTTCAATAGGAAGATATCCATAGATGTCTTGTGCCTTTTGCATGATTGGCATAAGTGCACCTTTTTGATCTTTCAGTTCTGCAATTACTTTTAATAACGCTGCTTCCTGTTCTTTTGTTCCATTAAATGGAACTCCGCCTTTTTTAGAACACATTTCCGAACCTCCTTAAGTATTTATTTTCGATCTCGTTATCTAAATTCTCTTCTAACATAATATCATAATATTGCACAAAATTCCACTTATTTTTCAGACAATTTTCGTTAATTTAACTACAATGCTGTCATTTTCTTGACACTTCCGATAACTTTTTAACAACAAAAAAGATATGGAAATCTATCGAAATCCATATCTTTTCTACTTTATAAAGCCATTATCTTTGCTCGATGATTCATCTTTGGTAACAATTTATTAAGCAAATCGCTTGTTTTCATTTTTAAATGAGCTGTGTTGATTCCCGGATTACATCCAAACCATTCTTCGTCTGCTACTTCTTTGTCAATGATGAGTTGTACATAGTCATCCTCATCGTTAATAAGTCCCATCACAGACGCTGATCCAGGCAGTGCTCCCAAATGTTGCTGCATATGCTCCGCCGATGCAAACGATAAATGTGGCACTCCAATCTTGTTACTTAAGGTAGCTGTGTCCAATGATTTTTCTGCAGGCATAACCACAAGAAAGAAACTTGTTTTTTTCTTATTGCAAAGAAAAATACTTTTTCTGATTTCTGTCCCCAATGCCAAATCCACTTCTTTGCATTCTTCCATTGTCTCTACCACATCATTTTCCACACATTCATACGGAATCTTCAGCTTATCAAGAAGTGCAAACACTTTTTTCTCTGTTGGATTTGCAATGTTTTCTGGTGCCGTTGTTCTTTTTTCACTAATATAAACCATAACTACCTCCTGTATATTAGATTATTCTATTGTTGTAAGCATCATAGCGTCTCCAAAGGAGAAGAATCTGTATCGTTCTTTGATCGCCTCTTTGTAGGCTGCCAACACATGTTCTCTTCCTGCCAATGCAGATACCAGCATCACCAATGTAGATTCCGGCAAATGGAAATTTGTGATCAGACAATCAAGTACTTTGAATTTATAACCTGGATAAATAAAAATCTCTGTCCAACCGCTTGTCTCGCGAAGTCTACCATTCTCATCTGCAGCAGATTCTACGGTTCTACAGCTTGTTGTCCCAACACAGATCACGCGTTTACCCGAATCTTTTGCTCGATTGATTTTCTCTGCCGATTCTGCACTGATTTGGTAAAACTCTGAATGCATATGGTGTTCTAAAATATTTTCCACTTTTACTGGTCTAAATGTACCAAGACCTACATGTAAAGTCACACTTGCAATATTCACACCTTTTTCTTCAATCTTCTTTAACAATTCTGGTGTGAAATGCAAACCTGCTGTAGGTGCGGCCGCTGAACCGGTATGTTTCGCATATACTGTCTGATAACGATTCTTGTCTTGTAATTGATGTGTAATATATGGTGGAAGCGGCATCTGACCCAATTGATCAAGAACCTCCTCAAAAATTCCTTCGTACTCGAACTTAACCAGACGGTTCCCTTCTTCTACGATATCCACAACTTCACCAATCAACAAACCATCTCCGAAGCTAATCTTTGTGCCTACTTTCGCTTTTTTACCTGGTTTTACCAACGTTTCCCACACATCATTTTCCATACGTTTCAGAAGCAACACTTCTATCTTGGCGTCTGTTCCCACACGTGAACCGATGAGTCTTGCCGGAAGCACCTTTGTATCATTGATCACAAGACAATCGCCTTCTTCCAAATAATCAATCACTTCCCTAAACACATGATGTTCCATTTTCCCTGTATCTTTATCCAACACCAAAAGTCTTGAACTAGAGCGATCCTCAAGTGGATCCTGCGCGATCAATTCTTCTGGCAGATCAAAATAAAAATCTTCTTTTCTCATTTTCTATGTCCTTTGCTTTTTTCATCGTTAATGTCATAGACCATTATGAACAATTTTACAAAAAAAGGCAAGTTCAAAAATGAACTTGCCTCCATATTCTACCAATATCTGCGGATTGCTGTGATAGGTTTTGTTCCACCTAAATATACATTCGCATATTTTACAACATCTCCTGTACGTGGTGCATGGATAACTTGATTGTTTCCCACATAAATTGCAACATGACCAGGATAACAAATAACATCTCCTGGAAGTGCTTCTGCAAGACTTGCTACTTTCTTACCGCTAGTTGCTTGCAAATACGAAACTCTCTGAATCGAAATTCCAACCGCCTGATGGGCTCTCATCGTAAGACCCGAACAGTCGATACCGCTAGTGCTTGTTCCACCCCAAAGATAAGGAACTCCTAAATATCCTGCTGCTGCAGAAACTATCGCTTGTCCAACTCCCGGATCACCAGTACTCACGTATGAGTTATCTGGTTTTACAGGTTTTTCCTCTTTATCTTCTTTGTCGTCTGAAGAATCTTGATTCGCATTATTTGCTTCTTCTTGACGCTTCGCCTCTTCTTCCGCCTTCTTTCTTGCTTCTTCTTCCGCTTTTCTTCTAGCTTCCTCTTCCGCTTTCTTTCTTGCCTCTTCAGCGGCTACTCTTTCTGCTTCTTCAGCTGCCGCTGCTGCTTTGGCTGCAGCTTTTTCTAAAGCTTCCTGAAAATTTTCAACCTCAGATGCTTTTTCTATAATCTTGCTATTAAGCTTTGCTTCCTGCACCTGACTTTGTTCCAATAAAGCTTCCAACTGGGCTTGTTCATTTTCCGCAGTTTCTTTTAAATTTGCGACTTTATTCTTCGTTTCTATAAAATCTTGTAAAGCGTCTCTGTCGTAATCATGAATCGCCTGAATGTTTTCAGCACGTGTCAACATATCTGCAATACTTCCAGCTTCGAAGATCACTTCCAAAATAGAACTGTCACCACTTTCATACATAGCAACGATTCTGGCTCTCATGTCTATCTGCTGCTGTTGTTCTCTTGCTTCCGCCTCAGCCAATTCTTCTGTAACTCTGAGAACTTCTTCTCCTTTGAGAATCAACTGATGTTCTGTTTCATAGATATCTTCCATAAGAGAAGCCAACTCATCCTGAAGTGCATTCATCTCACTCTCAGCTTGTTGTACTTGATCTTCTATCTTGTCTGCTTCATTCTCTAATCGCTCTGCTTCGTCTCTAAGTTCATCCGAAGTAGGATTAGCAAAAACTGATGTCGAAAAAACAGTGAACGCTAATGTTATTGGCACTAATGTCTTCCAGAATTTTTTCATGTAATCTCCCCTTTATATTTCCCCATATTATGTAACAAATATACACTATTTTTTGTAACATTTCAATCACTTATAGCGAATTGGAAAGAATTTCACAAAAACTTAAGGTTTACCAATAACGTCTGTACCAAGGAGATCCGTACACTGGTACCACTCTTACCACATCACCAGTCTGAGGCGCATGAATCATCTGTCCATTTCCTATGTAAATGCCCACATGTCCAACATAACATACAACGTCTCCTGGCTGTGCTTCAGATGCAGAAACTGCTCTTCCGCCACTTCCAATCGTTCCCGAATAGTGATAGAGATTGACACCGATCGCTTTATGCGCAAGAATCACTAAACCCGAGCAATCCACTCCGCTAGAACTTTCTCCGCCCCAAACATATGGCACACCAGAATATGCATAAGCTGCATTTACAATTGCTGAACCACCGCCAGTCCCAACAGGAGGCACGTAGACTTCCTTGTTTTGTTCCTCCGCTTTCTTTAATGCTTCTTCTGCAGCTTTTCTTGCCGCCTCTCTGGC
>JAZQMU010000123.1:0-12763 GCA_045543595.1 Faecalimonas sp. | reverse complement strand
GATTGTAAAAGGGGCAAGGCAAGTAGGGAAAACAGAATCCATCAAAAAATTTGCGAAAGAGAATTATGAAAGTTTCATAGAAATCAATTTTGTGGAAGAACCAAAATATAAGATGATTATTGCTGATGGATATAAAACAAGCGACATTATAAAAAACATCTCCCGCATTGATCCATCAAAAAGATTTATTGAAGGAAAAACACTTATTTTCTTTGATGAGTTGCAGGAATTTCCTGAGATAGCCACAGCGCTTAAGTTCTTTAAAATGGACGGAAGATTTGATGTTATATGTAGTGGTTCACTTTTGGGAATCCATTATAAAAGAATTGAAAGCAACAGTGTAGGATATAAAATAGATTATGTTATGCGTTCGCTTGATTTTGAAGAATTTTTGTGGGCCAAAGGATATGATGAAATAATTGTGGATGAGTTTCTTGACCACATGAAAAAGATAAAACCGTTTAATGATTTGGAAATGTCTGTGTATGGAGAACTCTTTCTAGATTATTGTATTTTGGGAGGAATGCCAGCAGTTATCCGTGAGTTTGTGGAAAAAGGTACTTTTGAAGGGTCATTAGATGCACAAAGACAGATTATTGCAGATTATAAAGAAGATATACGGAAATATGCCGATGGTATGGATCAAACTAGAATTCTCAACGTATTTAATCAAATACCAGTTCAGCTTGCGAAAGACAATAAAAAGTTTCAAATATCAAAGGTTGCTTCTGGAGCGAGATTTAGAGATTATAGAGGATGTATCGAGTGGCTTTATGATGCTGGGTTAGTGCATATATGTTATTGTTTGAATTTTCCGGAACTCCCACTGAAGGGTAATTATGAAGAGACAAAGTATAAACTATATTTTGCGGATAGCGGACTTCTGATATCTATGTTGGATGATGAATCACAGGAGGATTTGAGAACTAACAAGAATTTAGGAGTATACAAAGGTGCTCTTTATGAAAATATTGTCGGAGAAGCGCTGGTAAAAAGCGGATGCGAATTGTATTATTATAAGAGAGAAGATTCGAGTTTAGAGGAAGATTTTTTTGTGCGAACGATGGAGGACCTCGTTCCGGTCGAAGTGAAGTCCTCAAATGGAACTTCAAAGTCGTTACGTACACTAATAGAAAGTAAAAAGTATTCAGATATTCATTACGGAATCAAATTGACTGCAGGAAATATAGGATTTAAAAACGGAATTATTACGTTTCCATATTTCTGTTCTTTTTTGGTAAAACGATATTTGAAAGAAAAGGAGAAAGAGTAAATTATGACTAAGCCAACATTAGGCAATCCACAAAACACAATTGAAGTATTGCAGAAATACGGTTTTTCATTCCAAAAGAAATTTGGACAAAACTTTTTGATAGACACACATGTACTCGACAAGATCATCGCATCTGCAGGAATTACGAAAGACGATATGGTTCTTGAAATCGGACCAGGTATCGGTACCATGACACAGTACCTTGCCTGTGCAGCTCGTAAAGTTGTAGCAGTTGAGATTGACAAGAATTTGATTCCGATTCTTGCGGACACTTTGAGTGCTTATGACAACGTTACAGTTATCAACGAAGATGTTCTGAAAGTCGATATTGCAAAACTTGCAGAAGAGTACAATGGTGGAAAACCGATTAAAGTGGTTGCGAATCTTCCATACTATATTACAACACCAATTATCATGGGACTTTATGAAAGTCATGTTCCAATCGAAAGCATTACAGTTATGGTACAAAAGGAAGTAGCTGACAGAATGCAGGTCGGACCAGGAACGAAAGACTACGGTGCACTCTCGTTAGCAGTGCAATATTACGCGGAACCATATATCGTTGCAAATGTGCCGCCAAACTGTTTTATGCCAAGACCAAATGTTGGTTCGGCGGTGATTCGATTGACAAGTCACAAAGAGCCGCCAGTGCAGGTGGAAGATGAACAACTGATGTTTAAGATCATTAGAGCTTCTTTCAATCAAAGAAGAAAGACACTGGCAAATGGTCTCAATAATTCACCTGAGATCAGTCTTCCAAAAGAAATAATTATAAATGCTATTGAAAGTCTTGGTAAAGGGCCAAGTGTCAGAGGGGAAGCATTGACATTAGAGGAGTTTGCAAACTTAAGTAACACTATCAAAGGAATGTTGTAGATGAATATTAAGCAATTAAGAATTCACATAGGACTTCGAACTATCAAGACAGCAGTTGCCGTCGTGGTATCCCTGATTCTTGTGGATGCATATGGAACAACCTCTTCCAAGTTAATATTTGCAATGCTTGGTGCTATGGCAGCTATGGAACCCACCTTCAAAGAATCTTTTGAAGCATGTATTACACAGATATTTGGTGTGTTATTTGGCGCAGTTGCCGGAATTCTTTTGATATCATTGCCGATTCATTATCTGGCAGCAACAGGAATTGGAATTGTGCTGGTTATTACTTTATATAATGTCTTAAGAATACGATTTTCTCCAGGACTGTCATGTCTGATCGTAGTAACCATTTGTACGACGCCAGGAATTCAGCCAATGGCCTATGCAGTTGCACGAATCTGGGATACGGCGATTGGATTAGCAATCGGGATGATCATTAACACACTTGTCTTTCCGTATAATAATCTGCAGAAGATACGTTTTACGGCGGAAAGTTTGGAGCGAGAAGTAATCACGTTTTTGGAAGATGTGTTTGATGGAGATGATATATTGCCAGACACAAAAAAGATGGTGAAGAAAATTGACGATATGAAATACCAGTTATCTATCTTTTCAAATCAGTGGATGCTTCTGTGGTTTAAGCGAAATCGAAAGAAATTGGAAGATTTTCAGAACTGTGAAGGAAAAGCAAGACAGATGGTTGCGCAGATGGAAGTTCTTGTCCATATGAGAGAGATAGGACGCCTGAGTGATGAAAACAGAAAACTGCTTAGAAAAAGTGGCGCAGATATCCGGGATAAGAGAAAACTAGATGTGCTGGAAGATAAGGATATCATTACAAATTATCATGTGGAGCAGATTTTGATTATTCGAAAAGAGTTATTAGAACTATTAAAAAAATAAAAAGTGGATCAACGAAAAGTTGGTCCACTTTTGTTTTATAGATTCAACATGAAAGATACGTAAAACATATCATCTTTTTGTTCTGTGGTAAATGCACCGTTATAGCGAGACACAATATTCTTTGCAGATTCCACACCAATACCAGTCCCAGTTTTTTTGGTTGTAAGCAACTGTCCTTTTGTATTCTTTACAATCTGATTGTCAAAGGAATTATCGATTGTAAAGAAAAGAGCGTCTTTAGTACCTGTTCCACGGATGATGATTTTTTTCGATGAAAGATTTGCATCTTTACAAGCATGGAGTGCATTTTCCAAAAGATTACCTAACAATACTGAGATGTCGGCATCAGATACGGACATCTCATCTGCAATAGAAAGATCCACTTGAAAATCAATATGATTGTCACTAGCCTGACGTCCATAGTAAAGAAGAAGCACGTTTATGGCGCGATGCTTACAGAACTGAAAGGCTTCGTTGTCTGGAACTGTTTCTGTAAATTGCGAGATGTATGCTTTTAGTCTGTCGTAGTCGCCCTCGTTCAAGCAATCCTCCATAATAATCATATGATGACGCATATCGTGTCGAGCACGTCTGGCATCCATGATACGTTCTTCCAGCAGTTGAAGTTCTAACGTTTCTAAATCCCTAAGTCGTTTTTCACGGTCCAAAATATAATTTTGAACCAGCTGCCCATCTAATTGAATAATAAGTTGATAAATCAAATAAGAGCCAATGTTGATGATGAACAAGAAAATTATATTATATGGATTGGTAATAACATCAAGACCTTTTACAGGACCACCGTTTACCTGATATTGCCATATGAGATAAAAGATGGATGGAACCAGCCAATAGTACAGCCAACGAGTCGAGAATGTGTTTACTGAAACCATTGGTTTAAAATATTTCTTCAGTGTGAAGGTATATGGCAATGTGATGAGCAGGTGTAAAAGAATCATTGCCACGGATGCATGCCAACAGTATAAATGATGATCTATATTAGGGAAAATGTTTCTTTCCAGACATACAGCGGCAATAATGATAAAGTTCCCCATATTTGCAAAAATCAATTCCACAAATAAAACTTTTCCCCAATGAACTTCAAATAAAATAACATAGCAGCAAAGGAAAATGATAAGTCTTAAAATGCTCATCTCCACGCGCAAAGCAACATTATTCATTGCGCTCCAATATCTGGTTCCGAATTGAACGGCGATTAACAAAGCACAGACGCTGTAGGTAACTGTTTTCGAAAATCGCATTTGCCTGTGAAATGTATAAATAGACAAAAGTACATATGGAGCAAAGTTAATCAAAGAAAATAAGAGTACTTCCAATGTGAGAGAAACACTAAGCATATTACACACCTCCACTTCTCATTAATTGGAAACGGAAAGTTGTATATTTTTCTGAAGTTTCCTTCAGTTTTCTTCGGCTGATCGGTACTTGAGAGCCGTCATTCATCAAGAATACTCCATCTTCGATTTTTGAAACCTCATAAAAGTTAGCTACGATGCCTTTTGATGTGCTGAACAAATATGTATGTTCCGAAAGCAAGTTCTCCCAATCCATCTGTGACATACGCGTCTGGATAGTCTCACCATTCTTACAATGAATCAAGATGGAGTGGTTGTAATACTCCGTATAGATAATATTTCGAAGCACAACGCGTTGTCCATCCGGAAGACGTAAAAAGCGATTGTTTTCGTAATGGTCTAGACGAACCATTTTGAGCATTCTCTTGATACTCTCTGTAGAAATTGGCTTCTGCATATAATAATTTGCTGCAACCTCATAGCTTTCACTGGCAAATTCATTGCTGGTAGTGCAGAAAACAAGACGCACATCCATATCTGTGTCTCGAATCACTTTTGCGACATCAATGCCGAGTGTTTCGGGCATAAACATATCTAATACGATTAGGTCATATGTACCGGCAGACCAGGTTTTTAGAAATTCTTCACCATTGGAGAAGGTGAAATATTTTGCAGAAGGAAGTTCTTCTTTTAACATAGAATAAAGACATTCAAGCATATCCTTTTGATCGTCTACTAAAGCAATTTTCATGATGTATACCTCGTCTTTCTATACCATATTATATTAGATAAAATCGTAATTGTCCATTTTTCGGTGTTTGAATTGTGTGAAATATATGAAAAATTTACCACTTGAGTAAGAAATTGACCGTTCGAGTCATATCTATTGTAAAGAAGAATTGGAACAAGTACTATTACAATAGACAATACTAAGAGGAGGTGTGGGCATGAACGTACTGATTTATGGGAATGCGACGGACAAAGAATTACTCATACAGCATATGAAATCTCAGGCATGTATGGCGTTCCGATTAATAAACTATTCGCAGACGGATAACTACGATACATTCCTGGATATGATGAATTCCAATCGTTATGAGATGATATTCGTAATGATGGATAACGCAGCAGGAATGGAAGGGGTCATAGCAGTACAGAATCTGCACCCAGAGACACCAGTCATTTGGTTCTCAAATGACAAAAATTTTGTAGCACAATCCTACAGGCTTGGCGTAAATTATTTCGCGACGAAGCCGATCAATGAAAAGATAATGAAACTGGCGCTTAACAGATGCCAGAGAAGGGAGGAAGTTGTTTATGAATAAAGACAGAACAGCTAGACAGAAAAACGTATTTAAGAAGATAGGAGCATCAATCATGGCAATGGCGCTCGTCGTAGCAATGGTAGTTGGCTTGTTCCCATCGGAAGCTCTTGGGAAGGCGTCTGACTTAGATACATCTTTAAAATATTCCGAATCATTAGGAAGCCATGAATCGACAGAATTTGCAGGCCGTGTATGGACTGATAAATCTGTTTATTCAGAAAGCAAGACATACGGATTGTATGGTGGCGGAGAAGCAACGATAGATTTAGACGAAGATAAAGAAGATTTTTTAGTTGCTTACTCTTTATTAGCATCATCACAAGAAATTACAGGAAGCCAGACAGCACCTCTCGATGTTGTATTTGTAATTGACTTGTCAAGTTCCATGGTTAGAGCAGAAAATGTAATGGACAATGGGCAATCTCGTCTGTACAACATGGTGCAAGCGCTTAACGCGTCAGTAAAAGAATTGGTTTCATTGAATGAAAATGTAAGAATTGGGGTTATAGGATATAACAACACATCTCGTCCAATTCTTCCTTTAGACACTTACACACAAAGAGGAACAAGCGAATTCTTTACAGTAAGTGGAAATACAATCACATATAATGCTGTAGGAACAAAGAATACTTACAGAAATGCAACAATCAGCACACAATCAGGAACTAACATTCAAAAAGGTCTCTATGAAGGTATGAGAATGTTGGCTGAAGCAGATAGCACAACTGTTAATATCAATGGGAAAAATGTGGACAGAGTTCCATCGTTAGTTCTCTTAACAGACGGGGAACCATCTATCGCGTCTACACAAGCGACATGGTGGGATCTTTCTAGAGACAACAGTCAGCCATCAAATACGGAACCTAGAACGATTTATGGTATGAAGGCACTTATGACAGCTGCTTATATGAAGAAAGCTGTTGACAACAAGTATGCAAGCGATGGAGTTGCAAATGATATTAGTGTGTACAGTATCGGTATGGGGATCACAGGAGTATCGAACAATTACAGACCATTCTGTTATGCAACAATCAATCCAAATGACAGTACACTCAGAAATTCTTCAAATAGCTGGGTGAATGATATGAGAACTCTTTGGAATAATTATGCGAACGATAGAACGGCAACTCTTGGCGGTTATACGTTTACACACCCAGAAGATCACAATCAATATCCAGGACAATTTGATATTGTTCCAACAGATAAAGATATCAGTGCACTCTATTATGTAGATGCATACTATGATGCAGACAATGCAGAAGCAGTGAATGATGTATTCTCTTCTATCGTATCAAGTATTTCTCTTGATGCGGCGGATACACCAACAGAATTAAAGGGTGACAGACCAGTTACTGAAGATGGTTTTATTACATATACAGATCCACTTGGCAAGTATATGGAATTAAAAGATATGAAGGCCATTTTATATGCGGGAACTAAGTTCACAAATAAGACAGCTGGTACACCATACATTGATCCTGCAGATGGTTTAAGAAAGACAGAATACGTATTTACTGGAGAAGTACACAGTCCAGTATATGGAGATCAGAATATCGCAAATATCGATATTATTTTATCTGAAAATACGATTACAGGAGATCAAACAGTTACTATTAAGGTTCCAGCAGCTGTTATTCCAGTGCATGTAAACAGCGTAACACTTGACAGTGATGGAAATGTTACCTCTCATACAAATAACGGCACGTTCCCAGCGCGAGTGATCTATTCAGTTGGATTGAAAGATGGAATCTTGAAGGACGGCGTAGTACAGACAGATCAGTTGTCGGAAGAATATATTGCGGCTAACACAGATGAAGAGACAGGACGCATTAATTTCTATAGTAACTTATATACAGGAAACAGTGTCAGCGTAATTGAAACAGAGCAAGGTATCGCACAAAGCATTAACAGAACAGTTGGTAATGCGACTGTGGAATTTGAGCCAGCGCACACGAATCCGTTCTACTATATTCAAGAGAATATGGCAATCTATTATGATGATCACTGCACTAACCCAGTATTAGCATCAGATACTCTTGATGACGATACAACATATTATTATCACGAAACATATTATGAAGGTTTGACGGAAGTTGTAAAACATACAGCACGTACGGGTCTTCAATTAAAACAAACAGATATTATTGCCGTTGGCGGACAATTATACCGTGCAGCTGGTTCTCCACGTTTGAATAGAATTATGCTGTTTGAAGGTAGAAAAGTAAATAACTCTACAAACACAGCGGTAGATTTCTACACACCAACATTCGTATATGCTGATCACAGCAGCAGTGCATATGATGGATTCTTTAGAGTTTACTTAGGAAACAACGGTGTTCTCTCAGAAGCAGCTAGTGGAAATCTTGAAATTTCAAAGAACGTTGTATTACCTGATGGTGTAGATACAGCATTACAATCAGGCAAGACATTTGAATTTACAATTGACTTTGACGATAACAATGTTGCAACAAGTGTATATGCATATGATATCGTAGATGCAGAAGGAACAGTTGTTAGTCATGGTACAATCGCAGATGATGGTGAAATCTATCTGAAACATGGTGAAACAGCAATCATCAAGAACCTTCCACATGGAACTACATACACAGTAGTAGAAGGTGATGCGGCAGGTTACACAACAACTGCAAACGGTGTTCAAACAAATACAGCGTCTGGAACTATCACAGCAGGTGAAACAAATGAAGAAAACTTTGTAAATACATATAGTTTTACTCCTGTTACATGGCCACAGAGTGCAGGCTTCGAAGGAAAGAAAGTCTTCACAGGTCGTCCATGGAGTGACAGTGATAAGTTTACTTTTGTATTAGCTCCATACAATAACGCGCCATTGCCAGCAGCCGCAGGTAGTGCAAGTGAAATGGCAGTTGAAGTGACAAAGGCTAACTTAACATCTACGACAGAAGCAAAATTCGAGTTTGGTTCAATTGAGTTCACAAAACCAGGTACATATAGATATACAATCTTCGAACGTGAACCAGAAGCAACTGCATTCTTGCCAGGCGTTTCTTACTCGAGAGCGTTATACAGAGTTGTCATTACAGTTGTTGATGATGGCGATGGAACAATGAGTGCAACATCTGATATCCAAAGATTATACGATGACAATGCAACACCATTATTCACATATGACAGCAGTAATAATATTGTCATGAACCCAGGGGAAACATCGCAGGATAACATTGTATTCACTAATGAATATAAGGTAGACTCTGTTGTACGTGTTCCTGTAGCGGTAAAACACTATACAGATAATTCGGGAAGCAATCCACTTGTATCAGGTGAGTTTGAATTTAAACTTATACCTGTTGGTTACTATTTTGATGATCCAAATGCATTGGTAAGTGATCTGAATATCCCAATGCCAGACGATGGAAATAGTGCAACTGACGATACTGTGACTACGAATGAAGGTATTAACGTAACATTTAATTCTGTTACATTTACGCAAGCAGACTTAAAAGGACATTCAGCAATTACTTACAAGTATATTATGAAAGAAGTTCTTCCAGCAGGAGCGGATGCAAGTAATAATTATACTGTAAACGGTATGAAGTACGATCCTAAGGAAGTGCAGATTGAAGTAAAACTTTGGGTTGATGCATTAAGTAACGTTTTAAATGTAAGTTCATCATACGATGGCGGACGTATTGCAGAATTTACAAACGTTTATACACCAGAACCAGATAGCTTAGAATTAAAAGCAACAAAATTACTTACAGGCAGAACATTAAAAGCTAACGATTCATTCACATTTGAATTGACAGCAGCAAATGAAGCAGCAGAAACAGTCCTTACACAAACAGCTACAGCAACAGCAACAGTTGAAGGCGGAGCATTCAAGGATGCTGTATTCTCAGAACTTACATTTACAAAACCAGGTACATATGAATTCGACGTGAAAGAAGTATTGCCAGCAGAAGCGACAGCAGCAAACGGATATACACATAACGGAATTACATATGATACACATACAAGCAAAGTGGTTGTTACAGTAGTTGACAATAACGGTCAACTTGAAGCAACACCAGTTTATGATGGCAATGCCACAAACCAAAGCGCAAGATTTACAAATACATATGACGCAACATTTACAGGTCCAAGTATCAACTTAAATGGTACAAAAGATCTTGTGGGACGTGATATGAATCCAGGTGAGTTCATCTTTACTGTAGAACCACAAGGCAATGCTCCAATGGGCGATAGCTATATCTCAAATGTTGTTGATGTAAATACAAAGAAAGCAACATTATTAAAGAACATCACATTTGATGAAGCAGGTACATATGTATATCGTATTACAGAACAACACCCAGCGGGTGCAACAGAAACAAATAATTACACAGTAAATGGTGTGACATACGATGCAACAATTTACGAATACACAGTAAATGTAAAAGACGTAGATCAAGTTGGTCGCTTAACAGTAACTGGAACATCATTACAAAAGAGTACAGATGGTGGAAGTACATGGGCAGCAGCAACTGAACTTGAGCCTACTTTCCACAATGTATACACAGCTTCTGGCATAACAGGTGTTGTACCAAGCGTAACAAAAGTTCTTTCTGGTGACAGAAACCATGGTTTGGATGCAAATGAATTTACATTCAATCTTTCAATCGATAAGATTACTGATTTAGAAGGTAACCCAGTAGACTTGGCTCAAAAGATTGGTGAATATGTTTCATATGAAGGCGCTTCAGCAACAAGCCAACTTTTGGCTACAGCGAAAAATGCAGCAGATGGTTCGATCGCACTTAGTGGAAAGAAAGTAACATTCCACAAAGAAGGTATCTATACACTTGTGATCGCAGAAGAAGTTCCAGCAGATGCTGACAAAGTTCCGGGTGTAGACTATACAGCAGAACCATTAGTGGCAACATACAGAGTAATTGACAATGGACAAGGTCAATTGGTTGCTACAGTTATCGGAACAACAGGATCAAGAACATTTGTAAATGAATACAAGGCAACAGCACCTATCCAATTGAAACTTGCAAAAGATTTCGATAGAGTTGGCGGCTGGGTAAATACAGATGAATTCGAATTTGAAGTTGTTATTTTAGATCCTGATACTCAGGCAGCAGTGGATGCGGGACATATCTCATTCCCACAAACACAAGCAATCAACAACATCCAAACAGTAGTGATCGACGATGAATCACCTGTATTGGATGCGGCAACACCACATATTAAGACAGAAATGTCTCCAGTGATCACGGTTAACAAATCAGGAACATATAAGTTCAGAGTTCATGAAGTGACTGGAAGTATCTTAGGTGTAAATTACACAGACAAGTATTACGATGTTGTTGTAAGTGCAACAGATAACGGAAATGGTACACTTACAGTATCTTACACAACTACTTCTACAGGAACAGCAGTAAATCCAACACTCACATTTGAGAATGATTATGTTCCAGGAACAGTGGAATTATCTGGACATAGCGATTTATACGTACTAAAAGAATTCACTGGCCGTCCAGGTAACCAATGGTTAAGTACTGACGAGTTCACATTTGAATTAAGTGCATATGGTGTTCCTACAAATACAGCAGTTACAAATGGAAAAGTAGTCCTTCCAGCAACAACATTGGAAGTTACAAATGCGAATAAAGCATATCCACACTTTGGAAACATTATTTTCAAGGAAGTTGGCACATACCAATTTAAGATCAGAGAATTACAACCAGCAGGTGCAGTAGGTAATGTTTATGAGGGAATTACATATGATACATCAGAATATGTAGTTACTGTAAAAGTAAGTGATAACCATGTACAAGGTGTCTTAGAAATTGAAAATGTTGCATACGAAAAACTTGCAGGCGGATTGTCAACAGATGCTGCAGCAATGGAATTCAAGAACGAATATCATGCAAACGAAAAAACATCAGCACCAATCCAAGTGGAAAAAGCAATCTCAGGTCGTTACTGGAAAGATGGAGATAACTTCAGCTTTACATTAAGAGCACTTGATGAAGATACAATCAATGCAGTTGCCAACGGAACAGTAGTTCTTCCAGCAAATACAGACGGTGTAGTGACAGAAAAGATTAATTACACAGGAAGTCCTACAAACGCTAACCAAACAGCAACATTTGATGCGATTACATTTAAGGCAGTTGGAACATATAGATTTGAAATTGCGGAAGTTCTTGAAACAATGCCTAACATGACATATGACAGCCACCACTTATATGTAACAATCGTAGTAACAGATAGTGGAACAGGTGAATTACAAGTTGCAGCTCCAGTATTTGAAGGTGAAGAAACATTTACAAATACTTACACACCAAATCCTTTGGAAGTGGTATTAGAAGGCCAAAAAGTGCTTAAGAGTCAACATGCAGTGCCAGTACTTACAGATGGCGATTACAGATTTTGGATTGAAGCAGTTGATGGTGCTCCATTGCCAGCAAACAGAACAACGGTAAATGGTGTAAGTACAAGTGCGGCAGATGCGCAAACAAAAGATGCACCTGTAAAATTTGGAACTATCTTGATTCCAGGTGAAGGAACTTATAAATACAAGATCAGAGAAATCAAGGGTAATATCGCAGGTGTTACATATGATGAATCTGTGATCGAAGCAACTGTTGTTGTAAGTAAGAATGCAGAAACTGGACAACTTAGTTTGGGTTCAGTGACATACACGGGAGCAGACACAAGTAAGTTTGTATTCACAAATACATACGAAACAACTCCAACAGATGCAGTTGTGATCAATGCATCTAAGATGGTTACACCTGTACCAGGTCACACATACATAATGACAGGCGGGGAGTTCCAATTTAAGATTGTAGGCCCAGGTATTGATACAACTGTAAACAATGCACAGAATGGAAGCATTGCACTCTTAAATAAGACATTTGATCAAGCAGGTACATATGAATACACAGTATCAGAAGTGCCAGGTTCGTTGGCGGGTATCGGTTATGATGGATCTGTTTTCACAATCACAGTCACAGTAAAAGACAATGTGGCAGCAGGTAAGCTTGAAGCAACTTATGTGATCAAGAAGAATGGAACAGAAGTAAGAGAAATCGTAT
>JAZQMU010000122.1:0-6962 GCA_045543595.1 Faecalimonas sp. | reverse complement strand
TATCATGGACTTGTTTATACAGAAAGATTTGGAAAAGGAGCTTATATCACAAAAGCAACTTCTCAGATGATGAGAGACCTTGGTTCTATCCAGTCACCTCAAAATGCATTCTTATTAAACATTGGTCTTGAAACATTACATCTTAGAATGCCAAGACACTGCGAAAATGCATTAAAGGCTGCTGAATACTTAAAGAACCATGAAAAAGTAGCATGGGTTAACTGTTCAATGCTTGCAGGTGACAAATATTATGACCTTGCTCAAAAATATATGCCTAACGGTACATGTGGTGTAATCACATTTGGTGTAAAAGGTGGAAGAGATGCTTGTGTGAAGATGATGGACAGCCTTAAGATGATCGCAATCGTAACTCACGTTGCAGATGCACGTAGCTGTGTACTTCATCCAGCAAGCCATACACATCGTCAGATGAATGAACAAGAATTGTTAGAAGCTGGCGTACAACCAGACTTGATTCGATTCAGTGTTGGTATCGAAAATATTGAAGATATTATTGCAGACTTAGAACAGGCTTTAGCTTCTGTTTAGCATTGAGAGAAAGGATTGTTAATTTGAAAAATATTAAATCTATAGTTTTAGCATTTGCATTATTATTTATAAGTTTAGTCTCGCTTGATGTAAAAGCGGCTTCAAATGATAATTTAGAAATTATTAGTTTTGATGTTTTAAGTGATGAAGATAAAGCTATATATATTTCAAAAAATAATAAACCGACTTTGGAGCAACTAGTGCAAGTAATGCCAGAAAATCTAGTGATTTTCACAGAGAAAGGGCAGATTTTATTGCCAGTTAGTTGGGAGTGCGTTGGTGAAAATTTTGAAGAGACTGACTCATATTATTATCAATTTAGTCCAGTATGGGATGATAACAGGATCTGTTTATCTGAATCTTTAAAATTATATAGAGATTTACCATACATATCTGTATTTCTTTATGAAGATGATTATGGTTTGGCAGAATCTTCAGTAACAAATTCAAGAAATGAAGCAATTATATTCAAATTTTTAGTGAATGAAATGAACTTTAATTCTGCTGTGGCGAGTGGCATATTGGCAAATATGTATCATGAATCAAGCTTTAATCCTAATGCTTTAGGAGATAATGGCACTAGTTATGGAATCTGCCAATGGCATAATAGTCGTTGGGAATCATTGAAAAATTGGTGTAATAGTAATGGTTATGATTGGACAACCTTAAATGGACAACTTAACTATTTGAAATTTGAATTATCAAAAAACAACTATCAATATCTTTGGAATGGGAGAACAATTTATTCGAATCTTCTTGCTATAGAGAACACAGCAGAAGGTGCATATTACGCCGGTTGGTATTGGTGTTATTATTATGAAATTCCACAAAATAAAGATACGGTTGCCGTTACAAGAGGAAATTTAAGCAGAGATACCTATTGGCCAGAATATAAAGATTATTTATTTGATGATATTGAGTTGAGTTATTGGGCGTACCCTTATATAAAAAATGTATATGAGAAAAACATTATGAATGGTACGGGAGATGGTACAACATTTAGTCCGCTTGATAATTTAACGCGTGAGCAATTTGCTGTAATCTTGTATCGTTTAGATAATTCACCAGAAGTAGAGTATTCCGGAATGTTTTCCGATGTTCCTGATAATACGTGGTATACAGATGCTGTATTGTGGGCTAATCAAGTTGGAGTAGTAAAAGGATATGATAATGGTAAATTTGGTACAGGAGACAATATTACCAGAGAACAGTTAGCAATTATGCTTTATAGATTTGCAGAGTACAATGGTAAGAACGTTGATGAAAGTGCAGATTTAACATCGTTTACAGATGCTTCATCCGTAGATTTCTGGGCGGATAAAGAAATGAAATGGGCCGTAAGCGTTGGTTTGATAAATGGAAAAAGTAATAATATGCTTGATCCATTAGGTATGGCGACTCGAGCTGAATGCGCTACGATCATTACAAGATATTTGGATTTAGATTAAAAATTAGACCGTTGAATTTTGGGATTCAACGGTCTTTTCAGTGTTATTTCTTATCGCGTTTTCGACAAAGATAAATATCTAATTTTTCTTTCATGTTTTCCGGCATTTCTCGAAGAACAGGACATTTCTTAGCATTTACAATTTGATCTACAAATGCATTGATAAAATCAATGTCTTTCATCATCTGTGATGCACTCATAGCTTTCATTGTATCATATGAATTATGAATAGTTGCTGTATTTGTTGGTGCCCATCTACAGAATGAAAGGGCAGGAATACCTTTGTCTGCGAAAGGTGTGGAGTCGCTGGAATATACGTCCTGATTTGCTTTCATATCAAAACCAACAATGTTAGAGAAGTATTCTACAAAATGAACTAATTTTTCTTCCGATGTACAGCAGCAGATAAATTTACCCATGATACATCCGATCATATCTAAATTCACATTAAATACAATATTTTTTAATTCTTCTTCATGAGAAGAAACGTAAGCCTTAGAGCCTAAAAGACCACGTTCTTCTGAACCACACCAGATAAGTTTAAGTCCATAACGATGCGATTCCTTTGAGAATTTTTCTGCAATCCCAAGTAAACCAACGCTTCCAGACATATTATCATATGCACCTTGCGAAAGAGAAGTTGAGTCGTAATGTGCTGTACATACGATTGTTTCATCAATTTCACCTGGTAAATCTAGGATTACATTGTGAGATGTTCCTGTATATTCCTCTTGTTTTACAATGATTTTTGCTGTTTTAGCATCATTTTTGATAAGTTTGATCGCTGTTTTGGTATTAATATTAACACCAGGAAGTTTATTTCCTTTGTGGATAAATGCACGAAGTTCACGTTGGTCAATATCTTCGTCAATATAATTTGCATTTCCGTCATGAGTAATAAAACCAACAGCACCATTTTCAAGAAGATCTTGGTATAACCAATATCTCATGTAGCCATCGATCATTACAATCTTTCCTTTACATTGAGATAAAGAATAGGCATCGTCTGTTCTAAGATAGTAGAAGGGAGCTTCTACCTCGTGATTACCACATCCCAAATAACCTTTACATACAATTTCTTTTCCGTCAATTAATAAAACGGCTTCTTGCATATTAGCCATTTCTACCTCAAAAGATTCCAAATGCGCTTCAAGTCCGAGTTTTGCACATTGCTCTTTTAAGTATTCTGCACATTTTAATTCTTCCTGACTTCCACCCATACGTACATAAGCAGTATCAGCAAAAATTTGATCAATATATTTAACGTCCATAATATATCCTCCTAGAAATGAAATATGTAAATATTATAACATATTTGTTTCATTTTGGCAGAAATAGGAGTAAAATAAATCAATGAGAGGTGAAACAATATGATAAACATAAAAAAATTATTTGAACCGACAGATATGACAGTCGGAAAACCGTGGAAAAGTATTGCGATGTTCTCCTTGCCAATGTTGATTGGAAACATTGCACAGCAATTATACAGTACGGTGGATAGTATTGTAGTAGGACATTATGTTGGAGATAATGCTTTGGCAGCCGTGGGAAGTGCTGCGCCTTTATTTAATATGTTGCTTGTTCTTTTCGTTGGTATTTCAGCTGGAGTAGGAATTATGGTTTCTCAATATTTTGGAGCCAGACAAAGAGATGATCTTTCTCATACAATTGGTACGAGTATTACGATTACAGGGATCATATCTATAATTCTTATGATAGTTACTCCACCGTTTATTTATTCTATGTTGGAATTGTTAAATACACCTGCTGCAATAATAAGTGATTGCACAGCCTATTTAAAAATTCTTATGTATGGAATTGCTGGCATGGCATTCTATAATATTCTAAGTGGGATTTTAAGAGGCATGGGTGATTCATTTTCAGCATTAGGTTATTTGCTGATTGCAACAGTAATCAATATCGTGCTTGATATTTATTTTGTTGCAAAACTAAATATGGGAGTCGCAGGTGTATCTCTTGCAACTGTAATTGCACAAGCGATTTCATCTGCTTTGTGTTTGATCAAGTTGCTGCATATGAAGCAAACTTTTGATCTGGGGAAAGAACAATTTAAAATTTCAAAGAGACATGCATTGCGTATCATAAAGCTTGGTCTGCCTTCTGGTGCAACTCAGGCAATTATGTCTTCTGCAATGATCATTGTTCAATCACTTACTAACAGTTTTGGTGAATTGTTTATTGCAGCAAACGTAATTGTTATGCGAATTGATGGTTTTGCGATGATGCCTAATTTTTCTTTTGGTATGGCAATGACTACATACACAGGACAAAATGTAGGTGCTAGAAAGTTGGATCGTGTGAAACAAGGGGCAAAACAGGGGACAATTATGGCGGTCGCATGTGCAACACTTATCACATCTATCATTTTAATTTTCGGTAAATATTTGATGATGATTTTTACAGATACACCAGAACTTATTGAAACAAGTGTATATGTAATGAAAATTTTGGCAGTAGGATATATTGCAGTTGCGCTGAATCAAAGTTTATCAGGAGTGATGAGAGGTGCTGGAGATACCGTGACACCAATGTGGATTTCTCTTTGTACAACAGTTGCGCTTCGTGTTCCAATTGCATATGGACTTTCATATTTAACAAGAAGTGATGTTCTTCCATATGGTAGATTTGAATGTATTCCAGTATCATTACTTATTTCGTGGTTAATGGGAGGTCTTCTTACATTTATTTTCTATCGAAAAGGTAAATGGAAAAAAACAGCTAATATATAGGAGTTGCATTTATGATTATGTATGAAGAGATTAGAAAAAATGAAGAAATTTTAAGTTATATAAGAAAAGGAAATGACAATCTTTCTGTGTTGGGTTTTACCGATCATTCAGAAATTCATACTTGTTTGGTGGCAGAAAGAGCTGCATATATCTTAAGAGAACTAGGATATTCAGAAAAAGAACAAATTTTAGCTAGGATAGCTGGTTATATGCATGACATCGGAAATGCGATCAATCGCAAAAATCATGCTGAGTATGGTGGGCTTTTGGCAGATACTATTTTGAGAAATATGGATTTGTCAGTTGAAGATCGTATTACAATCGTATCTGCGATATCACATCACGATGAATCCACGGGCGGTGCTACGGACGTGGTATCAGCAGCATTGATTATTGCAGATAAAACAGATGTTAGACATAATAGAGTGACTGAAAAGGATAAGAAAGCATTTGATATTCATGACAGAGTGAATTACGCAGTAATCGGTAATGATATTAATATAAATGTAGATGACAAAAAGATTACATTGGAGCTTATTATTGACGAAAGTGTTTGTACAATGTATGAATATTTTGATATTTTTTTAAATCGTATGCTGCTTAGCAGATCTGCCGCAGAGATGTTAGGAGTTAAATTTTCATTGCGAGTAAATGGAAATAAAGTCTTATAAAGGTGATTATCATGAAGAATGATTTTTCAAAAGGTCCAGTCTGGCGAAACATAGTTTCCCAGGCTATTCCTTTGACAATTGCACAGCTTGTGCAACTTTTGTATAACATAGTAGACCGCATATATCTCGGACATATGGGTGATGGACAAAATATGGCATTAACAGGTGTAGGCTTAACATTTCCAGTGATTACACTAATTATGGCATTCTCTTGTCTGTTTGGCATGGGAGGAACGCCACTTTTTTCCATAGCCAGAGGAGCGAAGGAAGAAGAAAAGGCAGAGAGAATCATGGGGAATGTGTTTGCACTTTTGGTAAGCACATCCGTGATTTTGCTTGTGATATGCTATTTGTTTAGAAAGCCGATCTTGTACTTGTTTGGTGCAAGCGATGCGTCTTACATATATGCTGATCAGTATTTGCAGATTTATTTGATCGGGACTCCGTTTGTGATGATCACAGCGGGGATGAATGGATTTATCAATGCGCAGGGATTTCCGAAGATTGGAATGAAAACTACGGTAATAGGCGCTATTTTAAACCTTATTTTAGATCCAATTTTCATTTTTAGATTAAATATGGGGGTAAGAGGTGCTGCATTAGCAACAATCATTAGTCAGATGGTTTCAGCTATGTGGGTGGTTTGTTTCCTTGTTGGTAAAAAAGTTTTGTTGCCTTTAAGATATTGCAATATCAAAATCAATAAAGAATTATCTGGACAGATTATAAGTCTTGGAATGTCGGGTTTTATTATGCAAGGAACCAACTGCTTAGTGCAGGTGGTATGTAATGCGACACTTCAAAACTATGGTGGAGACCTATATGTGGGTATTATGACTGTACTTAATTCAGTACGCGAAGTATTACAGCTTCCAGTTTCTGGCTTGACACAAGGTGCTCAGCCCGTCATGGGATATAATTATGGTGCAAAAGAAAATGAGAGAGTGAAAGCCGCTATACGTTTTACAACGCTGATAGGCACTACATACACCGTATTAGCATGGCTTGTGGTCATGTTAATTCCAAAATTTTTCTTTGGCGTTTTCACAAGTGATACAGAAATAATAGCAAAAGGCCCTGCTGCACTTAATATTTACTTTTTTGGTTTCTTCTTCATGGCATTTCAATTTTCTGGACAGATTGTATTTCAAGCTTTGGGTTACGCAAAAAGAGCGGTATTTTTTTCTTTGCTTCGAAAAGCATTCATTGTAACTCCTCTTGTGATCGTTTTGCCGATGATCGGATTGGGTGTAAATGGAGTTTTCTGGGCAGAACCAATATCCAATGCGATAGGTGGTTTGGCTTGTTTTATTACAATGTGGTTCACAGTATATAAGAGGTTATAGGAGGGAAAGGATGATATTTGAAACTTGGTATTATGAAGTTGTAAGTATTGATGGCGATTATGCTCATCTAAAAAGAACAGATGTTACCGTAGACGATTTGAAATTAGTGGCAAGAGCACTTTTGCCAGCTGAAATTACGGTTGGATCTCAACTAAAGTATGAAATGATGCAATATGAAATCATATAAAAAAAGCCTCAA
>JAZQMU010000121.1:0-3938 GCA_045543595.1 Faecalimonas sp. | reverse complement strand
GTTCTTTGTGTTGATCGTTGTCATTGGAACCATTGCATTCTTATTTGTCGCCCCAACTGGCACTTCCACCTCTGCGCCTTCTAAAAGTTTCAACATACCTTGTTGCACAGATTCCCCACTTACGTCTCTCTGACTTGTGTTTTTCTTCTTTGCAATCTTGTCGATCTCGTCGATGAAAATGATACCTTGTTCCGCTTTTTCCACATCGTTATCTGCTGCTGCAAGCAATTTGGAAACAACGCTTTCGATATCGTCACCTATGTAACCGGCTTCTGTAAGCGACGTTGCATCTGTGATTGCCAAAGGTACATCTAAAAGCTTCGCAAGTGTTTTTACCAAATATGTTTTACCACACCCTGTTGGTCCGATCATAAGCATATTTGACTTTTCAATTTCAATTTCATCCATCGTATCAGTAGCAACTCTTTTGTAATGGTTGTATACAGCTACTGACATGGCTTTTTTTGCATACTCTTGACCTACCACATATTCATCAAGCTGCGCTTTGATCTTGTGTGGCGCTGGAATATCTTTGATATCAATAATCGGCTTTGTAGGTTCGCCCTCTTTTTTCTTTTTAATTTTCTTTTGTTTAGGCATAATACCATCCAAATCTGAAAGATTAAGGAATTGAATTCCTGGTGTGTTCATAAGTGAACTAAAGTCCATTGGAGTATTGTTCATAGCTTCAAAACTCTTGTTCATACATTCCGCACAAACATTCATATCGTTTGGAAGCTCGATCATCTTACCTACAACACTTTCCGGACGATGGCACAAAAAACAAAACTTCTCATACCCATTATCGTCATCCTTCGTTGTATCTTCCACTTCGATGACTTCTTCTACTTTTTCTTCGTTTTCATCTATTTCTCTAAAATCAATTCTATTTGACATCTGTATTTCCCCTTTTCGTTTTCAATACAAAAACTATTATAACTGACTCAAGCAATGACTACAAGTGAAGTTTTTATAAACAAGATTGTAGGCTGTGATATAAATAATAGCATGGTATATTCCTTTTCTGATATTCACCATGCCTAAAGCTAGTTTCGAAAAACGTGTACGATATCAATTTTTTGTTTCACCATGCTTTTTGAATGATCTCTATAATCTTTATGGCATGGTAAGTTTTAATTTCACGATTCACCATGTAAATTGACAAATACTCTTTGAAATTCAAGCATGTTGAAATACACCATTCCAATTTACCATGTTAAAAATCATAGATAGTCGCAAAAATCAGTTTATATGAGTGTTTAACCGGTACAACCAAGACCAATTTCTCACACAAAAAAGATGTAATTCTATTAACACAGAATTACATCTTTTCTTCTAATGTAAATCGATATATTCTTCAGCAAATTTCGCAGCTACTGCCCCGTCAGCCACTGCTGTTACAATCTGTCTGAGTGGTTTTGCTCTCATATCACCTACTGCAAACACACCAGGGATATTTGTTCTTGTTGTCTCATCTGCAGGAACATAACCCGCCTCATCAAGTTCCACTTGTCCTTTAATAAGTTCAGTACTTGGCACATTGCCAATCGCAACAAAAATACCATCGCAAGCAACCTCGCGAACCGAACCATCTTTGCGTGATTTGATTTTCACACCAGTCACTGTCTGGTCTGCGAGGATTTCTGAGACTTCGCTGCTCCATACAAATTCTATGTTTTCTGTGTTCTCCAACACTTCCATGTAAGTCTTTGAAGCACGAAGTTCATCTCTTCTGTGCACCAAATATACTTTCTTGCAGATTTTTGCAAGGAAGATCGCATCTGCCACTGCTGTGTTACCGCCACCTACGATCACAACTGTCTTATCGCGATAAAAGCTTCCATCACAAGTTGCACAATAAGATACACCTCGTCCTCTCAGATTTCTTTCATTTTCCAGACCTAGTTCTCTTGGAGATGCTCCAAGGGCAAGAATCACTGTTTTTGCCTCAAATGTTGCTTTCTTTGTATGCACAAGTTTTGGTTCTTTGTCCAACTCTACGCTTAACACTTCTGCAAGTTTTGTTTTTACACCAAAACGCTCTGCACCCTTTTTCATCTGCATACCAAGGTCAAATCCATTAATGCCTTCTACAAATCCCGGGTAGTTTTCCACAATATCTGTTGTAGCCATCTGTCCGCCTGGTGCAAACTTTTCAATTACCATTGTGGAGAGGTTTGCGCGAGCTGCATAGAGTGCAGCTGTATATCCACCTGGACCTCCACCGATTATAATTACATCGTAACTATTATTTGCCATAGTCTTTCTCCTATTCGATTCCGTGTTGATTCAACCAATCTTCCAATTCTTCTCCTGTCATTGTTCCAACAAATGTTGCTGATGGCATTTCTTCACCTTTGAACAATTTAAGTGTTGGAATACTCATAATAAAGTATTTTTGAGCAAGTTCTGGAGATTCATCGATATTGATTTTTACAACTTTCAATTTATCTTCGTAATCTTCTGCCACAGACTCTAAAATTGGTCCAAACATTTTACATGGCATACACCAGTCTGCATAAAAATCTACTAATACAGGTAAATCTGCTCCTAAAACTTCTGCGTTAAAATTGTCATTGTTTACGATCATCATAGTCAATACCTCCTAATTATTTAACATATTTAAAAACTCTTCTTCCGTAATAATTGGAATGCCAAGTTCTTTTGCTTTTTTATTTTTTGATGATGTACTGTTCACATCATTATTGATTAGATAATTTGTTTTTGATGTCACAGAACCGGTCACCTTTCCACCTTTACTTTCAATAACAGCCTTCACTTCATTGCGGTTAGAAAAATGTTCCACACTGCCTGTGATAACAAATACCATATTTTCGAATATTTGCGCTTCCGTATTTTCTGCTTCTTCTGGAATCACAAGTTCATCCAAAAGACTTCTGAGCTCATTTACATGCTTCTCATTGCTAAAATATTCCACATATGTTCTTGCAATGACTGGGCCGATACCAGAAATAGCATTCAAATCTTCTTCAGTCAATGCGATCAGTTTTTCCACATCGTATTTGAATTTCTTGCAGATCACTTTTGCGTTTGCAAGTCCAATATTTGCAATTCCTAGTCCGTAAATCAACTTTGGAAGCGTTGTAGTTCTCGCCTTTTCTACACTCTTTTGAAGATTCACATAAGACTTTTCCCCAAATCCTTCCATCGATTTAATTTCTTCTGAAAAACGATCCAAATGGAAAATATCAGAATATGCGTGAATGAAACCTTTTCCAATAAATTTTTCCAAGGTTGCCTCTGAAAGACCTTCTACATTAAGTGCATCTCTGCTTACGAATAAAGCAAAAGATTTCAAATGTTTTGCCACACAATCTTCGTTTGTACAGTAAAGCGCTTTCGTCTCACTATCTTTACGAATCTCAGTTTTCCCACCGCACGCAGGACAAGTTGTCGGAATATCCTTCACACCACTTCTTGTGAGATTTGATGCGATCTGCGGAATGATCATGTTTGCTTTATATACTTCTATGGTGTCTCCAATTCCAAGTTCTAATTCTTCCATAATGCTAATATTGTGAACGCTAGCTCTGCTGACCGTTGTACCTTCCAGTTCCACTGGTTTAAATATTGCTACTGGATTAATAAGTCCTGTTCTGGATGGACTCCATTCAATCTCTATAAGTTCCGTCTCACGAATCTCGTCTGCCCATTTGAATGCAAAGGAATCACGTGGGAACTTCGAAGTTCTTCCAAGAGACTGCCCATAAGCAATATCATCATAAACAATTACCAAGCCATCTGATGGAAAATCATTTGTTTTTATCTTTTCTTGAAATGATAATACACTATCTTCAATGTTCTTTTCTGTGACAATGTCACCTTCCACCACTTCAAATCCTTGTTCTTTCAGCCATTCTAACTGATTGATTCTCGAATTATCGAAATCCACCTCTTCTGCTTTTACCAGAGAAAAT
>JAZQMU010000120.1:0-12835 GCA_045543595.1 Faecalimonas sp. | reverse complement strand
GCATGTTAGCACCTTCTGCTACTGCGATAACGCCGTTCGCAACCAACGCTTTTGCATCTTCTAAGTGAAGTTCGTTTTGTGTTGCACATGGTAATGCAATGTCAACTTTTACTGTCCATACGCCTCTGCCATCGTGATATTCTGCGTTTGGACGGTAGTTTTTGTATTCTGTAAGTCTAGCACGTTTTACTTCTTTGATTTCTTTTAATGCAGCGAGATCAATTCCGTCTGGATCGTAAACCCAACCAGTTGAATCACTTACTGTTACGACTTTAGCGCCCAATTCTGTTGCTTTTTCCACTGCATAGATTGCAACGTTACCTGAACCAGAAACTGCAACTGTCTTGCCTGCAAGTTCGATTCCGTTTAATTTTAACATTTCGTTTGTTAAGTATAATAAACCGTAACCTGTTGCTTGTTTTCTTGCTAAAGAACCGCCATAGCTGAGACCCTTACCTGTAAGAACACCTTCGTAGACGTTTTTGATACGTTTGTATTGTCCATACATGTAACCAATTTCTCTTGCACCTGTTCCAATATCACCTGCTGGAACGTCTGTGTCAGCGCCAATGTGTCTATATAATTCTGTCATAAAACTTTGACAAAATGCCATAACTTCTCTGTCTGATTTTCCTTTTGGATCAAAGTCAGAACCACCTTTACCTCCACCGATTGGAAGACCTGTTAAAGAGTTCTTAAATGTTTGTTCAAAACCTAAGAATTTGATAATACCTAAGTTTACAGATGGATGAAGACGAATTCCTCCCTTGTATGGTCCAATCGCACCGTTGAATTGTACACGGTACCCTTTGTTTACTTGTACTTGGCCATTGTCATCTACCCATGGAACACGGAACATAATAATTCTTTCTGGTTCTACAAGTCGTTCTAACAATGCTTCTCTTCTATATTGTTCTTCATTTGCTTCAATAACCACTCTAAGTGATTCTAAAACTTCTTTTACAGCCTGGTGAAATTCAGGTTCTGCTGGATTTTTCTTTACTACTAATTCAATTACCTCATCAATATATGACATAAACGCAATCCTCCTGCTAAAAAAATAGGACCGTACAGACTGTAATCTGTACGGTCCGCTTGAATACTTTGTCAGTATAGCGCGTTATTACGTTAAAGTCAATATTTTTCTAAGAAAAATCAGAGCGCACTCTATTATTTAAAGTATGCAACACCTGATTCGAAGATCTTGAGATCTTGTTCCCCATAAATATTGATTGCAACAGATTGTCCACGACGTTCTGAGTGAGCCATCTTACCAAGCACACGTCCATCTGGACTTGTAATACCTTCGATCGCTCTGAATGAACCATTTGGATTCCATTCTTCATCCATTGTGATCACGACATCAAGGTTACAGTATTGAGTTGCACCTTGTCCGTTTGCAAACAATTCATCTAATACTGCTTCAGGAGCTACGAAACGTCCTTCACCGTGTGATGCTGGGTTTGTGTATACTCCGCCAAGCTCTGCTTGTTGTAACCATGGTGATTTGTTTGTCACAACTTTTGTATAAACCATCTTAGAAATATGACGGCCGATTGTGTTATATGTAAGTGTTGGTGATTCTGGAGTTTGTCCACAAATCTTACCGTATGGCACTAAACCAAGTTTGATAAGAGCATGGAAACCGTTACAGATACCAAGTGCAAGACCATCTCTTTCATTTAAGAGTCTTTCTACGGCTTCTTTGATCTTAGCATTTTGGAATGCTGTTGCAAAGAATTTAGCTGAACCATCTGGTTCATCCCCTGCACTAAATCCACCTGGGAACATGATGATTTGTGCCTGATCAATTGCTTTTTCGAATTCAGCAACAGAATCACGGATATCGTTAGCATCTAAATTCTTGAATACTTTTGTGATAACGTTTGCGCCAGCGCGTTCGAAGGCTTTACGGCTATCATATTCACAGTTCGTACCTGGGAATACAGGGATAAATACTGTTGGTTTAGCAATCTTATTCTTGCATACGTAAATGCTGTCTGCTTTGTATAATTTTTCTTCTACAGAAGTTGGTTCGTCAGCACCTGCTACTGTTGCGAATACTTTTTCTAATGGTGCTTTCCATGTTTCAACAGCATCTTTTAATGCAATTGTCATATCGCCATATGTGATTGCTTCATCAGCTGTCACTTCACCGATTACTGTATATTCGATTGCAAGTTTATCTAACTTGTCAGCTGGAACTTCAGCTACCATATCACCAAATGCTGGTGCAAATAAATCGCTCTTATCTACACATTCACATACTTTTACGCCCATGCCATTACCAAATGCCATCTTACTGAGCGCTGCAGCAATACCATGTCTGTCCAATGTGTAAGCTGATACGATGTTACCGTTTTGGATATCTTCACGGAACTTACCGTATTGATCCATAACTTGTGCATATACCGGTAAATCATAGCTGTCTTTTTCAATCTTCATCCATACTAACTTGTTACCAGCTGCTTTTAATTCTGGTGTAATAATATCTTTTTCTTTTGCAACGTCTACTGCAAATGAAACTAATGTTGGTGGTACATCGATATCTTGGAATGTACCTGACATACTGTCTTTACCACCGATTGATGGAAGTCCAAGACCTAATTGAACATCATACGCACCAAGGAGAGCTGCAAATGGTTGGCTCCATCTTGATGGGTCTGCAGTCATACGTCTGAAGTATTCTTGGAATGTTAAACGAATCTTGCTGTAATCACCACCATTAGCAACAATCTTAGCAACTGATTCTAATACTGCATATACTGCACCATGATATGGGCTCCAGCTTGATAAGTACGGATCAAAACCAAAGCTCATCATTGTTACTGTATCACATTTTCCTGTTAATACAGGTAATTTAGCTACCATAGCTTGAGTTTCTGTCATTTGATATTTTCCACCGTGTGGCATAAATACTGAACCAGCACCGATAGAACCGTCAAACATTTCCACGAGACCTTTTTGTGAACATACATTAAGATCTGAAAGTGTATTAAGCCATGCTTCTTTTACATCTTCTACTTCTGGTTTTACTAAGATGCAGTCTTCTTTATTAGGAATGTCTACTGCAACTGTTGTTTCCTGATGAGCACCATTTGTATCAAGGAATGCACGAGAAATATTTACGATTTCTTTACCTCTCCATGATAATACTAATCTTGGTTCTTCTGTAACTACAGCCACTTCAACTGCTTCTAAGTTTTCTTCTTTGATATATCCCATGAATTCAGCAACGTCTTTTGGATCGATTACTACTGCCATACGTTCTTGAGATTCTGAGATAGCGATTTCTGTTCCGTCAAGACCAGCATACTTCTTTGGAACTTTATCTAAGTTGATTTGAAGTCCGTCTGCTAATTCACCGATTGCTACAGAAACCCCGCCTGCACCAAAGTCGTTACATTTCTTGATTAACTTACTAACTTCTTCTCTTCTGAACAAACGTTGGATCTTACGTTCTGTAGGCGGATTACCTTTTTGAACTTCTGCTCCACATGTTTCAATTGATTCTTCTGTGTGAACTTTTGAAGAACCTGTTGCACCGCCGCAGCCGTCACGACCTGTACGTCCACCTAATAAGATGATGATATCGCCTGGATCAGAGTTTTCACGAATAACTGCTCTTCTTGGAGCTGCACCTAATACTGCACCGATTTCCAAACGTTTTGCAACGTAGTTTGGATGGTAGATTTCTTTAACAGCACCTGTAGCAAGACCGATTTGGTTACCGTATGAACTGTAACCGTGAGCTGCTTCACGTACTAATTTCTTTTGAGGAAGTTTTCCTTTTAATGTATCTTTTACAGATACTGTTGGATCAGCTGCACCTGTTACACGCATAGCTTGGTATACATATGTACGTCCTGACAATGGGTCACGGATACATCCTCCGAGACATGTAGCTGCGCCACCGAATGGTTCGATTTCTGTTGGATGGTTGTGTGTTTCGTTCTTGAAGTTTACTAACCATTCTTCTTCCACACCATCTACTTCTACAGGAACAACAATACTACATGCGTTGATTTCATCTGATTTTTCCTGATCTTCTAACTTGCCTTCCAATTTCAGTCTTCTCATAGCCATAAGAGCAAGGTCCATCAAACATACGAATTTATCTTCTCTTCCAGCAAAAATTTCACTGTGATCTTTTAAATATTGTTTGTAAGCATTTACGATTGGTTCTTTGTAATCACCTTCGCCAAATGTAATGTCTGTAAGTTCTGTCGCAAATGTTGTGTGACGACAGTGGTCAGACCAGTATGTATCAAGAACACGGATTTCTGTCATAGAAGGATCTCTGTCTTCTTCATTCTTGAAATAATTTTGGATATGCAAGAAATCTTGGAACGTCATAGCCATGCCAAGTGAATCGTATAATTCTTTCAATTCATCTTCTGACATTTCTTTGAAACCATCAAAGATCTTAACATCTTCTGGTTCATCAAACACTGTGATCAATGTTTCAGGTTTTTCCATACCTGTTTCTCTTGAATCTACAGGGTTGATACAGTGTGCTTTGATCGCTTCGAATTCTTCATCTGTAATATCACCTTCAATTACATATGTTGTAGCTGATTTGATTACAGGAAGTTCATTTTCATTGATAAATTGAACACACTGAACTGCAGAGTCAGCTCTTTGGTCGAATTGACCTGGCAAATATTCTACCGAGAATACTCTGCTTCCTTCTTTCATCTCAAATTCTTCTTTATACAAAACATCAACTGGTGGCTCAGAAAAAATCCTAATGCACGCAATTTCAAATGTTTCGTCTGTGATATTTTCCACATCATAACGAATTAATACACGAATAGATTCTACATTTTTGATTCCTAAATAGCTCTTTACTTCGCGCTTTAATGCCGTTGCTTGAACTGCATATGCAGGCATTTTTTCTACATAGACACGTCTTACCATACTCATAGTAACCTCCATTTTATATGATTTTTCAACTATACACATCTTACCATACTTTTCATCATTAGTATAATTAATATATTTAAAAAGATTTATAAGTTTTTCTTATTTCTTTGTTTTAGCACAGCAACAACACTTATAAATAAAAATATACAAAGTACAATCAAGAATATACTTCCTATCCTAATCACCATGTCCAGGAAAAAACCTTCTGGCAACATACGGATCATAAGATCTGTATCTGGATCCAAAAGCCATAAGTCGTTGTCAAAAAACATATGGTGGAACATAATAAAATATTTATTAAAATCTGACACGAAAAGTGCACCCACTATTCCCGTGATCCCAATGATCACACCAGTTCCGATCAGAAATGCTTTTGGCATCATTCTTTTCAAACTTCCTTTTGTCAACACTACTCCTGCCAAGGCTGCGGCTGCAACTATGATTGCGATTGTTCGCATGCGAAATCCCCCGAGGAACAATTTGAGTACATCTACCATATGAGCTTTTTCACGATCATTAAAGAATTCTCTCTCTTCACCTGCAACAACAGTATTCACAACAAGGTTTTCTCTGTCTCCGTGAAGATATTCCATCATTTCTTCCGTCACTTCCATCACATCGGACATCTCCATCTCTAATTCAGAAAGAACACCATATTTTTCATATTCTTTTTCGTACCATCCAAAATCACTGTAGGTAGCAATTTCAAAACTTGTTACTGCCAAGACTACAATGATCGCTATACTCGCTATCATTCCAAGCAGATAATGTAATGTTTTCATGTTTTTCTCCTTTTTTTCATTGTTTTATTGTTTTTTTCCTCATTCTACCTTATAATAGGCTTATCATTTATAAGGAGAACTAATAATGGATATCAATTACGAATTGTATAAAGTTTTCTACTACGTAGCAACAACACTCAGTTTTTCCGAAGCTTCCAAGCAATTATTTATCTCACAATCTGCGGTAAGCCAATCTATCAAGGCTCTGGAAAAGAAATTGGAGCAGACATTGTTCATCCGCAGCACAAAACGTGTTCAGTTGACCCCTGAAGGGGAAATCCTTCTCCGACACATTGAACCAGCAATGAACTTAATTCGCAGAGGGGAAGCTCAGCTTACAGATATAGCATCAACAGGAGGACAAATTAGGATTGGAGCCAGCGACACTACTTGTCGTTATTTTCTCGTTCCGTTCTTAGAACGATTTCACAAGGAATTCCCAAATGCTCATATTACAGTTATGAATGGCACTTCCATTCAGTGTGTAGATTTTCTTGAGAATGGTCAAGTTGATATTATTATCATAAACTATCCAAATTCCCATTTGAGCAATCTTTATTCTTTGAAAAAAATCAAAAAATTCCAAGATGTATTTGTTGCCAACCTTTCATTCTCCGATTTAAGGGATCGCAAAGTTACATTAAAAGAATTGCAGGAATATCCAATCCTTATGTTGGATAAACGTTCCACAACAAGTGAATTTTTGCATAACCTTTTCCAGCAGGAACACCTTGATCTTGTCCCTGAGATTGAACTTAGCAGTAACGACCTGCTGATCGACCTTGCACGTATTGGTCTTGGCATCGCATTTGTTCCCGATTTTTGCATCGATGACAAATTAGATTCTTTGTTCTGTGTGGATTTAAAAAATCAATTACCAGAAAGAGAGTTGGCCATCGTATATAACACGCATGTTCCAATTTCCAATGCTACTCAGGAATTTTTAAAATATTTTGATTAATAACTCTAGGATATCCCATAAGAGGATATCCTTTTTTATAGATGCTTCTCCCAAAAGTTCTTTACTTTTTCTTCCACATCACTATTGTTACAATATATAATTTGTTTCCATTCGCGCGGAAGAGTCTCCAAGTATCTTCTTTCTTGAAAACGTTCATCCAACAGAATTACAACCCCCACATCCTGCTCCGTTCGTATAACTCGTCCAGCAGCCTGAAGCACTTTATTTATGCCAGGGTACATATATGCATAGTCAAACGCATTCTCATTCTGACTTTCGAAATACTGCTTCAAAATTTCCCGCTCATTGCAAACTTGCGGCAACCCAGTTCCCACAATGATCGCTCCAATCAACCGTTCCTCCGCGAGATCAATCCCCTCTGAAAAAATCCCGCCAAGCACACAGAAACCGAGCAGACTTTCTTTCCTTTCTTCTTCAAAATGCTGAAGAAATTCCTCTCTTTTCCGCTCATTCATGTTCTGTTCCTGCACAATGCTGATCATATTATCTTCCTTGCATTCTTGAAAAAATCGTTCTACATCTTCCATGAACCTATATGACGGGAAGAATACCATATAGTTCCCTTTTCGTACTTTCACAATACTTACAATATATTCTGCATATTTTTTATACATAGTTTCACTTCGCTTTGTGTACTTGGTGCTCACATCAAGTCCCATCATCACCATACGCTTGTCGGAATCAAAGGGCGATTCTGCGTAAATTGCATAATCTTCTTTTTCCACGCTGAGCAATTTTTTGTAATATGCAATTGGAAGCAATGTTGCCGAAAAGAAAATTGTACTTTTTCCATAGTTTAAATATTTTTCTAAATTAGCTGCCGGATTAATGCAGAATAGTTTTACACGAAAACTTCCATCTTCCATCATCTCTGTATAGATTGTATAACTTTCATCCATTTCTTCATAGATATTCAAAAAGAATCGAACTGCAAAGTAAAACTCCAACACTTCATCATCTACCTGCTTTTTCTCTTCCAACATCTTTTCCATAGAATGAAGCACATTCACCAATTTTATATAAAACGGAGAAATACTCTCATGAACCTGATAGTTCTCACATTCTCTTTTCATCTCTAATAATATCTTATTACAAGCATCCAGCTGTCTCACCAGTTTGGAATATTCTTTCACTTTCTTTTTCACACTGAGGAATTGTTCCTTGTAGAGAACCGCACTATACATCTCTCTCCCTCGCTCCACGAGATTATGTGCTTCGTCAATCAGGAAAAGGTAGTCACCTCTCCTTCCTTCTGAAAAGAACCGTTTTAAATGCGCATTTGGATCAAACACATAATTGTAGTCTCCGATTACTGCGTCCACCCACAAGGACACATCGAGACTCATCTCAAATGGACATACCTGATGCTTCTCTGCCTGCCTTTCAATAGCCTCTCGACTCATATTATCCTCAGTTGTAATAAGTTCATAAACTGCGTCGTTCACACGATCAAAATGTCCTTTTGCATATGGACACGCATCCGGGTTACATTCCGTCTGCTCACAGAAACAAATCTTTTCCTTTGCAGTCAAGGTAATTGTTTTCATGTGAAGTCCCTTTTGACGCAAATGCTCAAATGCCTGCTCGGCAACGGTACGTGTGATCGTCTTTGCTGTCAGATAAAATACCTTTTCTCCAAGGCCTTCCCCAACTGCCTTTACAGAAGGGAATATTGTTGCCATAGTCTTCCCAACACCTGTCGGTGCCTGTATAAACAGCTTCTTCTTACGTAAAATGGTTCGATACACAGAAGTAACCACATCCTTTTGTCCTTCTCTGTATTCGTAAGGAAACTCCGTTTCTTTAATAGACGCATTACGTTTTTCTGCCCATTCCACTTGAAAATAAGCCCAGCGTTCATAAAGTTTGATCACGCTCCAAAACCATTCATCTAATTCCTCCATGGTATAGGTATTCTGAAAACGCTTTATCTCCTCTGTCTCCATCTGACAATAGGTCATTTGAACTGTAACTCGGTCCAAATCCCGTTCTTTCCCATAGATATAAGCGTAACACTTCGCCTGCGCTAAATGAACTCCAACAGGTTCCTTTATATACTTAAGTTCGCGCATAACTCCTTTTATTTCATCAACCGTTACACCATTCTCATCTTCTTGGATTCCATCTGCACGTCCTTCTATCTGCAGCACAAACTGGTCATATGGAATCTGTATTTTGAGCGGAATTTCTGCACGATAAGAAGAACCCATCTCACGTTGAATCTTTCGATGGATCTTCCCTCCTAATAGCATAGCTTCCTTATCTGGAGTTCCTGTTGTTCGATTGTCTATATCACCTTCACACAGCACAAACTCCACAAGAGTTCGCACTGATATGCGAATCAACTTTTTATCTTCCATATGCGTCTAACACCTTTCTGGTGCTATTATATAACATTATTGGAATTCCGTCACATGCTTTCGATAATGAAGCGGCAAATGTTGCCTCTGTCTTCTGTAACTTTCTCTTTCTACAATTGCAATATTTTCAAAAAATCCTTTCCATAAATTAGCATAAGCGCTCTCTTTCCTGCTAATCTTTTTGACAGCTTCTTCGTTCAATTCTTCATTGATAACTAGAATCCAAGGTTGTCCCTCTCTGTGTACTAAAAACATCTTATGTGTTCCATCATAAATCATCCAATTTTCCAGCGGAAAACGGTTAGAAAAATGATCTCCAAGACAAGTCAAAATTTGATTTGTCGGCTCTATCTGAGAAAAAAGTACTCCATTATCCAACTCTTTAAACCTAACTATCTCTTTAAAATAATGAGCTTCATTCACTACTTTTCTGCTAAGTTCAAATACCTTTCTTACTTTGGGATGAGATAAATGCTGCATGATCTTTCTGCTGTCTTTTATCCTCTTTGCTTCCAGCATAGTTCCAAGAATGGCATCTCCTTTTTCACTATCATGCGATAAAACTGCATGGTATATATCCCAATATGCTTCATATCCTAAATGTTTCTTGATAAGATTCTCAACTGCAATTGCTTTCTTTTCGTTTTCGCACACTTCCACATACTCACAGAATAATTCCTGATTAATGCAACCCTTCAACGCAATCCCCAGTTCATCTTGCCCTAATTGCGTTTTCCATGCATCATAAATAGCGGAAAATATTCCTGTAATATCATCATTGCAAACATATACCGTTTTCACAAAATCCACCTCACCCTATAATCTGCTCAATCTCAGCCTTCTTCTTGTCACTGGTCATAAACTGTTCCATACGGAAGTTGTAATCATCAAAAAGTGAAAGCTGTTTATAATTCATCTGCGTGACGGAAATCGGCAATTTTTCTCCCACGTTCAACAGATTCCGTAAAATATAATCCTGTTCTATCTTTGTAGGGTACATCATCTTCCCATTGCAGGTAATGAAATATAATGCTCTTTTTAAAACGACACCCATCTTCTTCAAATCCTCAAAATTAAGATTTCCCATTCTTCTTGCCTTTACAATACGCGAAGCAGACTTATAGCCAATCCCCGGTACTCGCAATAATGTGTGGTAATCTGCTCGGTTAATTTCCACAGGAAACGCTTCCAAATGTTCTAACGCCCAGTTACACTTCGGATCAATCAAAACGTTAAAATTCGGGTTCTTTTCTGACAGAAGTTCATTTGCCTCAAATTCATAAAACCGCAATAGCCAATCTGCTTGATACAAGCGATGTTCTCTGAGAAGAGGAGGACCCTCATCCTTTTTCGCGGGAAACGTAGAATCCTCATTCACATTAACAAATGCAGAGTAAAATACTCTTTTTAGATCAAACTTTTTATATAATGCATCTGCCACACTCAGAATCTGAAAATCACTTTCTGGAGTAGCCCCTATGATCATCTGTGTACTTTGACCAGCCGGAACAAAGCGTGGCGCATTGCGGTACACCATTAATTCCTGTTTGTTTACAGCCATACCGTTTTGAACCAATCGCATAGGCGTCAGAATATTCTTGCGGCTCTTGTGGGGCGCTAATTTTTGAAGTCCTTCCGCTGTTGGAAGTTCCAGATTTACACTCATCCTGTCGGCTAAAAAACCCACTTTTTCAATCAGTTCTGGTGATGCTCCTGGTATAGCTTTCACGTGGATATATCCCTGAAAATGGTACTGTGTTCGAAGTTTATACAAGGTCTGATACAACATCTCCATGGTAAAATTCGGACTCTTCCACACCCCTGAACTCAAAAATAGTCCTTCAATATAATTCCTTCTGTAAAATTCAATCGTAAGTTCACAGACCTCATCGGGAGTAAAGGATGTTCGTTCCACATCGTTGGATGAACGGTTAATGCAATACTTACAATCATAGATACATTCATTCGTAAATAAGATTTTCAAAAGTGAAATACAACGTCCGTCTGCTGAAAAAGAATGACAAATTCCCGCTTTCACACAGTTACCGATTCCAGTACCATCATTACGTCGGTCTACGCCACTGGAAGTGCAAGCCACATCATACTTGGCCGCGTCTGATAATATATTCAATTTCTCCGCAAGAGACATATTTTCTAGAATACGCATATTAATTACCCTCATTATTCAAGACTGACAATTCTCTTCTATTGATGTCCTCTAACACACACAACTGTTTTATCGCCATTTCTCGCAGAAGCACAAGCCTTTTTGCTTGACCGTGACCTTGTTCAATCAAAATTGCATTGTAACTTTCCATATTTGCCAACACCAACAATTGGTTTAATGTCGCAACATCACGAATATTTCCCTTTTTTTCAGAATTGATATCTCTCCATTGCTTTGCAGTCATGCCAAACAAAGCGACATTTAATAAATCGGCCTCATTTGCATAGGTAAACGCTATCTGCATTTTCGTAAGTTCAGGTGGAATTAGGTTTTCTTTGATAGCATCTGTCTGAATACGATAATTCAATTTTGAAATTTCTCTATTAAGATTCCAATTAAGTGAAAGTTTCGAATTCTCGTCTGCTTTTAATCGCTTATAATCTTTTATGATGTATAATTTAAATTCTGGAGAAATCCATGATGCAAACTCAAATGCAATGTCTGAATGAGCATATGTACCACCATAACGACCAGATTTAGACTGTATTCCAATAGCATTAGTTTCTTGACACCATTTTGTTGGGGTCATTACAAAGCGGTTTAACCCCGCTTCATTTTTAACCGCCTCGAATTGCACACGGTTAAATTCAGGATTCGATAATGTTTCCCAAATTCCCAGAAATTCAATTGTATTCCTATTTCTCATCCAATTCTGTATCACAAATCTTGGATCATCAGCATTTTTATACTTTGCAATATCCGTAAGTGATATATATTCATTCTGAAAATCAGAAGTATAAATCCCGATATCGATTCCTCTTGCATGTATTATTTCTTTAACTATTTTTGACATAATCCCACTTCCATTTCGAACATTTGTTTGTTTTTATTTATATTAACACTTCGAACATACGTTTGCAATATGGAATTTTAACCAAAATAGAACAAAAAAAGAGCAACTTTTTCAAGTTGCTCTCTGACATTATGCTAAAACTTCTAACGCCTCTTTTAAGTATTCATTTTCAACATCGTAAAATCTTTCTAACTCTACCATCTCTGCAAGTTCTGCATCAATTGGCATTTTTCCAAGCACTTTCACGCCAAGTTCTGCTGCAATTTCGTCGATGTGGCTTTCACCAAACACTTTGATCTCTTTGCCGCAATCTGGACATTTGAGGTAACTGTAATTTTCTACGATACCGAGTACTGGAATATCCATAGCTACTGCCATGTTATAAGCCTTTTTCACGATCATTTGAACCAAGTCTTGTGGTGATGTTACGATCACAACGCCATCAAGCGGCAATGACTGAAATACTGTAAGAGGTACATCCCCTGTTCCAGGAGGCATATCTACGAAGAGAAAATCTAAATCTCCCCACAATACTTCTTCCCAGAATTGTTTTACAACACCTGCGATGATTGGTCCTCTCCAGATAACAGGAGTATCTTCTGAATCCAATAAAAGATTTACTGACATAATTCTTGTTTCATCTTGAGCGATACAAGGGAACATTCCTACTTCTGTACCCATTGCATGTTCGTGAACACCATACATCTTAGGAATTGATGGTCCTGTAATGTCAGCATCCAAAATACCTACTGAATAGCCTTGTTC
>JAZQMU010000119.1:0-10215 GCA_045543595.1 Faecalimonas sp. | reverse complement strand
CTTAAAATTTGTGGGTTTCTGCGGAAATTTTTCGCAGAGTCCTCAGTTCTGACAAATTCCTCAATTCTGACAAATAAAAAAGCCCTTCGCACATGAAGTGCAAAGGGCGAATTATCGCGGTACCACCTTTTTTATATACTGACACATCGGTCTTGTATACATCTCTTACGTTCGATAACGTGAACGACTCCGTGACATCCTACTGCTGATTCAGACATCCAGTTCAAAAGCTACCTTCTGCATCTCTATCTTTAGACCACCTTTCAGCCGGTGAGCAGTCCTCTCTGGTAAGCGAGTCATGCATACTCCTCTTTATCACTACCTTTTTCTCTATTAGGCTACTAAATATCTTAGCCATGAAACCTTGATTTGTCAAGGGATTTTCCTATTCTTTTATTTGTGGAATTTGAATTAACTCTTGCAACTTTCTTTGTAATACATGCTTATCTGGTAGTTGTAGTTTATACTCTGCAACAAGCATCGGAGACATTGTTCTGCTCATTGCATACTCCACCACCTCATCATCTTTTGACGCGCATAAAATCATTCCCACACTTGGATTCTCGTTTTCTTTTTTCTTATGTCGATCCAAAGCTTCTAAATAAAAATCCATTTTTGAAATATATTCTGGTTTGAATTTTCCAAGTTTTAATTCAAAAGCGACCAAACATTGAAGTCCTCTGTGAAAAAACAATAAATCAATCCGAAAATCTTCATTTCCAACTTGTACACGATATTCCTCATCGATAAAAGTAAAATCCCTTCCAACTTCTAAAATGAACTCTTTCATATTTTGAATGATGCTTTTTCGTAAATCTGACTCTTTGAAATTCTTTGGCAAACTAAGAAACTCTATTACATAAGAATCTAAAAACGGATTCCCCTTTAATCCATTTATAGCTTCTGGTAAAATCTTTTCTTTTGAAAGCATACATCTTTCATAATATCCACTATTGATTTGTCTAGCCAATTCCCTTACGGAATACGATTCTTTTATGCAAAGATTTATGTAAAAATGTCTTTCTTCCTGAGTTGTCGCTTTCGACATAATTGCCAAATGGTTACTCCAACTAATTTGTGTCAACAGTGTTGTCACAAATTCATCTCTCGAATAAGTTTCATAAAACTGCTTCATTCTATAAAGACCTCGCCTAGTAAATCCCTTGATTCCCGGAAAAGCGTCCTGAATTTCTTTAACAACTGAATCAATATATGAATCTCCAAATGATGTGTTCTTTGCCTCAACACTTAAAAATTCTCCTACTTTCCAATACATACAAATGAGTTCTTCGTTAACTTTACGCAATGCATTTTGTCTAGATTCATCGATAATCTTTATAAGATTTGTCGCATTAGTAATCTCGTTTTGTATGTTTTTCACCTCCTTAATTGTGTCAGCACTGCTGACACAAATCAAATCTTATTTTCTGCGCACAAAATCATGCAGACACAATCATAGGCATCTACCCTTTCTAAATATTCACTTACTCAAACATTGAAATTGTTGGCGAATTGCCAAGAAATGATTTATAGATAATTAGAATGTTTGAAATGTATGTTCATGCTAACATAATTTTATAAAAATAACAAGAAGAGGATTTTCTCCTCTTCTTGCTTATGATCCACCTAATTTTTGTTTGATATTCCAAGATCAGATAATTTCATTTGTAGTCGATACAGTCATGAAAGCATGATCATCCACTTCATGAACAAACTGTAACAGCTTCCCGTAACTAGCGCGGTCCAAAATTGTGACAAGTTCAATCTTTGTATCATTACTATAGCCACCTTTTGCTTCATAAACCGTAACACCTTGCTTTAGTTCATGCACAATATAGTCTCGAATCTTCTCGTATTCTTTTGACAAGATACACACGTGCTTCTTCTTGTTAAAACCATCAATAAAATTATCAATAACAATTCCATTCGCATATGTTCCCAAGATACTGAGTACTAACGTTTTAGAATCATATACTAAAATGGATGTTGCGGCTGTTACCATACCTGCAATTGACATCGCTTTGCCCATTTCGATATGTAAAAATTTATTCATCAATTTCGCCACGATATCAAGTCCGCCAGAAGATGCATTCACATTAAACAACATTGCAAGACCTACACTTACAACCACCATATAGCAAAGCGCATCTAAGAATTGATCATTTGTCAATGAAGTATAATTTGGGAAGACCACTTCAAAAATTGCAAGGTACACCGACATCAAAAGTGAACAGTATACCGTCTTTGCTCCAAATTCTTTTCCCACTAATAAAAATCCAATAATCAATAAGATTGCGTTTGCAATAAATGTTAATACAGAAATCTTCAATGGTACGAACTCTGCGATTACCATAATAAGTCCGGCAAGACTTCCGATTACAACATTACTTGGCATAAGAAAAAAATATACAGCAATTGCCACAATAAAAATCCCTACTGTAATATATCCATATTCTTTCAAAAACTGTTTTTTATCTAGATTTTTCATACTCTCACCTATTTTTTAGTAAACAAAATATCATGATTTACCGTTTCATAATACTTCTGCTTAAACTCTGTGTATTTCATTTTGGGAAGTGCCATGAGCCACATAAGCTTTGTGATTGTTGCTTCCAAAGTCATGTCGTAGGCTTCGATTAGATTAAAGTCCTGTTTCACTTTTTTACCTACTTCGTAGATTGTCATATTGCTTCCTTCGTTCGCAACCTGAGTCGTCATAACAACAATCTTTCCACGTTCGATCCACTCCGACATTTCAAAATAGAATCTTTTCATGATATTCTCAGGCAGACCACCCACACCAAAACTTTCAATTACAATCGCATCATATGATTGAAAAATGTAACTGAGAATATCGGCCTTCATTCCTGGGATGATCTTCAGCACGTACACGCTTTCTTTCATATCATGATAGAATGTCACTTTATCTGTATATGGTATTGACGGAATATAACGAATCACCTTGTGATCCTGAATCACTGCAGGATATGGGAAATTGATACTGGAAAATGCATTGTAACTTTTTGCACGTTCCTTCTTTGCTCTTGTTCCCACAATTACTTTGCCATCAAATACGATATTCACATCCTGTGAATCATCGTCCGATGCATAGATAAAGCTGTCCAAAAGATTCGTCTTAGCATCCGTCACATCCATATTGATCGGTTTTTGCGCCCCTGTGATCACGATGGGTTTTGACGAATTCTGGATCATATATGACAATGCTGCTGCAGTATATGCCAATGTATCAGTACCGTGGCAAATGACAAATCCATCGTACGCGTCATAATGTTTTTCAATTGTCTCCGATAACATGATCCAATGCTTTGGTGTCACATTCGTACTGTCAATATTGCACACCTGCAATGTATCTACATCACAAACCTCTTTTACCTGTGGAATGTATGACAAAATATCTTCCGATGATAAACCAGGTGCCAGACCATCTGCTGTCTGCTTTGATGCAATAGTCCCACCAGTTCCGATCATAAGGATTTTTTTCATAATTATCTCCTTTTATCATAAAAGATTGCGTCATTGGCGCAACCTTTTAAAAATTCTTATCTATCAGTGCACAGTACTCTTTGTAAGCTTCTGTGTCTTTCATGGTATCCTTCAGAGCATCTCGAATACTCTTATAATACCAACCTATTACTTGCTTGTCCTTCATTCGAAAACGATTCCACAATTCTTCTCCGCATTCCGGATAATCGCGGTCAATATCGCGCATGTTCGACAATTTATCAGCTAAACATATCATGTGCACCTCAATAGGTGCCACTTGCAAATGCTCAATCGTATGTGTTTTTCGTTCCATCCAAGTCTTCGATTTATCTTCACTTTCCTGAGCCACCATGCTAGCCACACGAGTTCCAAACTCTTTATTGATCGTGTCCTCCGTTACATCCTGACAATCTTCAATAGTATCGTGCAAAATAGCCGCACTGATAATCTCACTGTCATCTGTCAAAGTTGCTACAATCTTCCCAACTTCCAGCGGATGCAGAATAAATGGTCTTGTTGTTCCTTTGCGGAACTGCCCATCATGTGCCTGAGTTGCAAATGCTATCGCTCTTTCAATCACGTCGAAATCCCATTCCTCTCTTCGAACTACGAACTCCCTTTTTCATTATAAATCAATTCCAAATCTGCGTCTATCATTTTTACTTGTTATATTTATGAGTTCTTTTCATAAATATAATGCAAACCTTCTAATAACAGATTTTCATGAAAACATATTTCTTTTTCACAGTAAGACAACACATATTTTGCATTGCTTCCAGTCGCTACGATCGTTTTTACTGTTTTCCCGAGTTCCTTCTCAATTTTGGAAATACATCCATCGATCATAGATGCTGTCCCATAGATCAAACCACTTTTCATACATTCGATCGTGTTACTTCCAATTACTTTTTTCGGTTTTTCCAAACTGATACCCGGAAGCTGTGCAGTTCCTTCCGTCAAAGATTTCTGCGACATTTTCAATCCTGGATAGATCATGCCTCCAACATAATGCTTCTTTTCATCTACCACAGAAAATGTTGTTGCAGTTCCCATGTTGATAATGATCATTGGCGCTTCGTATTGCTTGATTGCTGACACTGCATTCGCCACCAGATCACTTCCAACCTGAGCAGGATTATCTGTAGCAATATTCAATCCACTCTTTACTCCTGGGCCTATCACAATAGCATCTTTACTGATCAGACGTCTTACGGCCGTCTTTAATACATTCGTCACAGGTGGAACCACCGACGATATGATTGCCCCTTCTACTTCCGATATTTGATACCCATGCATGTCAAACATACATTGAAAACTCATAATATATTCCAGTTCTGTTCTCGCATTCGTCGAAATACTTTCCACAAATACCAATTCTTTTTCTTTAAAACACCCTACTAAGGTGTTCGTATTTTCTACTGCAATTGTTAAGATCATGCACATCCTCCTAATGGCTCGCTGCTGTAATTTTCAATAACACTCGTCCTACAAATGCGACAAGCACTGCTGAAATGATCGCTTCCGGAACTCCATTGATCCCTATGATAGAAAGGATAAATGCATAAACCGATTCTGTTGCAACCCCATTGGCTGCTGCGTAAGAATCCTTAAAAAACACAAAAATCAGATTCATTACCAGTAAAGTATTTGTAAGTGAACCTACGATTCCTGCTGTTCCAAGAGCATACAACTGTCCTGATTTTTTATTTTTTAAGATCCAGTTGATTAATTTGTATACAAAGAATGGAAAAACTCCCACTAAAATACGTGGAAGAAAACAGATGATAATACTTCCAAGTCCCCCTCTGATTTCACCCATAGTATAAAATGGTGTAAATACAAACGAAGTGACTGTTGGATTCATCGTATTGTTGATAAAACTCGTCATCCCAAACACGAAGCCAAGAATGGCTCCTTTCTTTGGTCCAAGTATGATAGAACCGAGAATAACCGGTATATGAATGATCGTTGCTCTCGTAAATCCGAGCGGGATATACCCCAGAAATGGTGTGAAGGCCATAATGATGATCAGTGCTGCGAAAAGTGCAACCTGCACAAGGCCTGCAGTTTGTGACCTGCGGTCATGCTTTGTTTCTTTTTTCATAATTCCTCCTTGTTATCGTTCTCCATAGAGATACAACACAATATTGGTTACAGGTGCATTATAGCATTACCATTTTTTTCATACAATGCATGTACGCAAAAATATGCATACATTTTCCAGATTCTGTGATAAAATAAGAAAAAATACTTAGGATGGAGGACTTTGAGATGTTAAAAGGAAAAACTGTTCTCTTAGGCGTAACTGGCAGTATCGCCGCATATAAGATTGCAAATCTTGCCAGCATGCTCATGAAACTGCACTGTGACGTTCATGTGATCATGACCCAAAATGCAACAAACTTTATCAATCCAATTACTTTCGAAACTTTGACAAACAATCGTTGTATCGTAGATACCTTCGATCGTAATTTTCAATATAATGTGGAACATGTGGCTTTAGCGAAAAAAGCAGATGTAGTTCTTATCGCACCTGCTTCAGCGAACGTGATCGCAAAACTTTCACACGGCCTGGCTGATGATATGCTTACTACTACAGTTCTCGCATGTGCCTGTAAAAAGATCGTCTCACCTGCCATGAACACACAGATGTATAACAATCCAATCACACAGGACAATATGCAAATCTTACGAAACTACGGATTTGAAGTAATTGATCCAGCAAACGGTTATCTGGCATGTGGTGATATTGGTGCCGGAAAGATGCCAGAACCAGAAGTACTCTTAGATTACATTTTAAAAGAAATCGCATTTGAAAAAGATATGGCAGGAATGAATGTGCTTGTAACTGCCGGTCCTACACAGGAATCACTTGATCCAGTACGTTATATCACCAATCATTCTACAGGAAAAATGGGATACGCCATTGCCACAAATGCTATGCTCCGGGGAGCCAATGTAACACTTGTATCTGGTCCAACAAACATCAAGAAACCACCATTTGTAAATGTAATTGATATCAAAAGTGCACAGGATATGTTTGAAGCCGTTACTTCGAATGCTTCAAAACAAGATATCATCATCAAATCTGCTGCGGTTGCTGATTACACACCTGAAACTGTCAGCGATGAAAAAGTAAAAAAGAAAGACGGTGATCTTTCTATTCCGTTAAAACGTACACAAGACATTTTAAAACACCTTGGAGAACACAAAACAAAAGGACAATTTTTATGTGGGTTCTCTATGGAGACACAAAATATGCTTGAAAATTCCCGTACAAAACTGGAAAAGAAAAATTTAGACATGATCATTGCCAACAATTTAAAAGTAGCTGGTGCTGGTTTTGGTGTTGATACCAATGTAGTAACTATGATTACAAAAGATCAAGAAATTGAACTCGATATTATGAGCAAAGCCGAGGTTGCTGGCGCAATCTTAAATAAAATCTTAGAATTAAAATAAAAACAAGACGCATACTCTCTTTGAAGTATGCGTCTTTTTATGTAATTACACTGTAATCAATTCGTATTCTCTTGTTCCAAGACCTAATTTTTCAGCGTGTTCAACACAGCTCATCCAGTTTGTATTAGGACTTACTTTATGGAAGTGGTCACCTTCATGGATATGATGGTGGTCACCTAATACACTGTTTCCGATCACTGGTTGTTTATTTACTGCATCTGCACAGGCAACATCAAGTGCAACTGGGTCAAATGATGCAAAGAATCCAACGTCTGGAACGATTGCTGCATCGTTTTCTGCGTGGCAGTCACAGTATGGTGAAACATCGATTACCAAACAGATATGGAAACATGGTCTTCCATCTACAACTGCTTTTGAATATTCTGCAATTTTTCTGTTTAAGATGTCGCATGTTTCATCCGATGCAGGTAAGATAGCATCTTGTAAACATACACCGATACATCTTCCGCAGCCTACACATTTGTTATGATCGATCGAAGCCTTTTTATCTGTAAATGAGATAGCGTCGTGAGCACAGATCTTTGCACAAACTTTACATCCCACACAACCTTCTTGGTCAACATGTGGTTTCCCAGCGCTGTGTTGTTCCATTTTTCCTGCACGAGATCCGCATCCCATACCAATGTTTTTAAGTGCGCCACCAAATCCTGTTTGTTCATGTCCTTTGAAGTGTGACAATGAGATAAACACATCCGCATCCATGATCGCGCGTCCGATTTTCGCTTCTTTTACATATTCTCCGCCTTCTACTGGCACGAGCGCTTCGTCTGTCCCTTTTAATCCATCAGCGATGATAATATGACATCCTGTTGAAAATGGAGAATACCCATTTTCATATGCACTTTCCAAGTGGTCTAATGCATTCTTTCTGCCACCAACATACAATGTATTACAGTCTGTGAGAAATGGTTTTCCTCCCAACTCTTTGATCACATCTGCAACTGCTTTTGCATAGTTAGGACGAAGGAATGCTAAGTTTCCCGGTTCTCCAAAATGAATTTTGATTGCTGCATATTTTTTATCAAAATCGATTTCCCCAATACCTGCCTTGCGGATAAGTTTTTTCAACTTATCTGGAAGACTGATTGTGTTATGTGTTCTTAAACTTGTAAAATATACTTTAGATGCCATATATATTCTCCTTGTTACTTAATGATTTTTTGAATTTTTTTACTGGTATCCGTTCCTGCCTCTTTGAGTAATTCAAACAACAAGGATTCGTAAGTTGTCACGATTGCGCCTTCCTGTCTTGCTCTTTCGATAGCATATACTTTATCTGTATCCTTTCTGCTCGTAACACAATCGGCAACCAAAACTGGTATGAATCCAGCTTCCTTAAGATCAATAATTGTCTGAAGCACACAGATATGTGTTTCTATTCCACAGATAATAATAAACTTTTTATCCCATATCTGATTCTTGACTGCGTCAAATGCACTAAACGAAATCTTATCTATATAAGCTTCATCACCTATGACGCTTGTAATTTCCTCTATTGTCATGCCAAGACCTTTGGTATACTGCTGCGTAATGTACATTGGTATATCAAGTGCTTTCAAGCCCTGTAGAAGCAACTGGGAATTACGAATCAGCAGTTCCTTTTCATGCATGACTGGCACGAGTTTTTTCTGATAATCAACAACTAAGGCTGCTGCCTGTCCACGTTCAATTCTCATAGCAACCTCCTACTCAAAGTCCAATTCTACCGGACAATGATCCGACCCCATAACATCTGTCAAAATCTTGGCGTCCACTAATCTGCCTTTCAAACATTCTGAAACTACAAAATAATCAATTCTCCAACCCGCATTTTTTGCTCTTGCACTGAAGCGATATGACCACCAAGAATAAATGTTTTCCATGTCAGGATAAAAATAGCGGAATGTATCTATGAAACCTGCATCCAGCAGATTTGTAAACTTTTCACGCTCCTCATCTGTAAAGCCTGCATTCTTACGATTTGTTTTTGGATTCTTAAGGTCAATTTCCTTGTGGGCAACATTTAAATCCCCACAGAAAATTACTCCCTTTTTCTCTTCCAGTTTTTTCAGATATGCAAGGAAATCTGTCTCCCACTGCATACGATATGGAAGTCTTGCCAACCCATCCTGAGAATTTGGTGTATACACTGTTACTACATAGTAATCATCAAATTCCAATGTGATCACACGACCTTCCTGATCATGTTCCTCTATTCCCATTCCGTATTGCACAGAAATTGGTTCTTTCTTTGTAAAGATTGCAGTCCCGGAATATCCCTTTTTCACTGCATAATTCCAATATTGGTAATAACCAGGTAAATCTAAATCAAGCTGTCCTGCTTGCATCTTGCTTTCTTGAATACAGAAAATGTCTGCATCTGCTTCCTGAAAGAAATCCAAAAATCCTTTTTGTACACAAGCACGGATTCCATTTACATTCCATGAAATAAATTTCATTTAGTTTCTCCTTTCCTCATAATTAACTTTATCAAGAAAGAGCCCCTTCCCAGGTGTCATAAATCCAGCGTTTGCTCGCTCTTTACTCTCAATGATTTTCGGCAACTCTTCCGCTTTTCGCAGACCGCTTCCCACTTCCAGAAGAGTTCCTGTCATAATTCTGATCATATGTTGTAAAAAACCATCTCCAACATACACAAATTTGAATACTCCATCTTGCTCCCAAATCTGTATATCGTAAATTGTCCTCACTTTTTCTTTTTCGCTTTTATCATCTGTGAAACATGAAAAATCCTTTTTACCAATCAGATATTTCACCGCTTTTTCCATGAGAGACTTGTCTAATTTTGTCGGATAATGGCATCTGTACTTTCGCTTAAATACATCCACTTTTTCATTTGTATCTACATAATAGCAATACGTTTTTTCCACCGCACTATAGCGAGCATGAAATTTATTGCTGACACGCTTTACTTCCGATATCCGAATATCCTCTGGAAGACATTCGTTCATTCTTGTCTGGAAATCTTCTCTAAGTCCAAATGGAAGCTTCATGTTGGCAACTTGTCCCACTGCATGCACATTGCTATCCGTTCTTCCTGAACCATGAATTTCCACAGAATAATCCAGTATTTTACTTATGGCTTCTTCAATAGTTCCTTGAATGGTCAATTCATTGCCACCAAGCTTTTGCCACCCTTTATATCTGGAACCATCATAAGAAAACACCATCTTATAGTTAAACATATTATTTCTCCAGAATCTTTTTAATCTCTGCCATAAATGTATT
>JAZQMU010000118.1:0-4054 GCA_045543595.1 Faecalimonas sp. | reverse complement strand
TATGTATGAATCTCATAAATCCATGGATGTTTCTTTTCCAATTCTTCAAATGTTGGAAAAGCCATCTGCCCATCGACCATCTTCACTGCCAGTTTCCCATCGGCGAAAACCATACCGATGCTGTTCTTCTTTGGTCTTCGTGGTTTATATTCATTATGAAATACATGTGGTAAAATATCTTGAAACATGGTATCGCTCCTTTCACATACCATCATTCTATCACATTCACTTCAAATTGACATCTTTTTTTCTACTCTTTATAATGGATTTATGTATATTTTCGGAGGAAATATTTATGAAAATTGTTTTTTTAGATACTAAGACGATCGGAGAAGATCTTGACTTGTCAAGTTTCGATAAATTAGGAGAAGTCGTAAAGTATGGGTTCTCTGCACCAACAGAGATTCCGGAACGCGTCAAAGATGCTGATGTTGTCATTCTCAACAAACCAACGATCAATGAAGAAACTGTGGGGGAAGCGCCAAATTTGAAGCTTGTATGCGTCACAGGAACTGGCACTAACAACCTGGACAAGGACTTTTTAGTAAAACGCGAGATTGCATGGAGAAACGTAGCTGGTTACTCTACAGAATCTGTTGCGCAGCATACCTTTGCCATGCTTTTCTACTTATTAGAAAAACTCAGTTTCTATGATTCTTATGTCAAAGAGGAACGTTACGTGAATGATACGACATTTGCTCATTTTTCAGAACAATGGAATCAGCTCTGCGGAAAAACTTGGGGAATCATCGGATTGGGTAACATCGGACGCAGGGTAGCGGATATTGCAAAGGCATTTGGGGTGAAAGTAATCTACTATTCAACTACAGGAAAAAACGATCAGCCAGATTATGAGCGAGTGGACCTGGATACATTGCTTCGCACATCAGATATAGTATCTGTACATGCACCTCTCACTGCAGAAACGGAAGATCTTATGAATGAAGAAGCTTTTTCAAAGATGAAACCAACTTCCATCTTTTTGAATCTCGGACGTGGCGCCATTGTCGCGGAACACGCTTTGGCAGATGCACTTAATTCCGGAAAGATTGCTGCAGCTGGATTAGATGTTCTTTGCAAAGAACCAATGAGCCCAGACAATCCTTTGTTACAGATTAAGGACAGCAAAAAACTTCTTATCACTCCTCATATTGCATGGGCAAGTGTAGAAGCAAGAACGAATTTAATGAACATTATTCATGGACAGGTTAAAGAGTTCTTTAATATCTAAAGTTCTTTTTAATAACTTCTTCCCACAATCGTTTGGGCATAAGAAAGAATGAACTGATGCATAACGCCCAATATATTTTCATATTGGGCATAGAAAGAATTTTCCATGCACCATTGTCCAACCACAATATTCATTAGGCAAAATGTTCGTCACCGGACAGCATAGCACCTAATTCACATTTAAAATTAGGCAGACGTACAGCAAACAACGCGCATATGCCTAACACCAAATACCAAATACAAAAAGCTTTCAGGATACATTTCCCGAAAGCTTTATCTTTTTCCTACACTTCTCCAAGTGCAAATTTTTCATGAATTGCAAGTGTCGCTCTGTCCACGTCTTTTTCATCGATCAATACTGTAATACGAATTTCTGATGTAGAAATCATATTGATATTGATTCCATAGTTAAAGAGTGCTTCAAACATCTGAGAAGCAACCCCTGGGTTACTCATCATACCAGCTCCAACGATTGCTACTTTCGCAACTTTTTCATTATATTGGATTTCCTGGATTGTGAGTGCTTCTTTATTATCTTCTAATACCTTCAATGCATCCTGAAGATCATCCTGCGAAACTGTGAAGGAAATATCTTTTGTTCCATCACGTCCTACAGATTGAAGAATGATATCGATATTGATATTGTTTTTTGCTAATCTATGGAAAATCTTAAACGCAACACCTGGCTTATCTGAAACTCCAAGCACTGAGATTCTCGCTGTGTTCTTATCTGCGGCAACGCCTGTAATCAGCATTTTTTCCACTTTTACTACCTCCTTGACAATCGTTCCTTCTGTCTCATTCAAACTTGAACGCACAACCATCTGCACGCCATATTTTTTTGCCATTTCTACTGAACGATTGTGAAGTACTTTTGCTCCCGAAGTCGCAAGTTCCAACATCTCATCATATGTAATCTCGTTCAGTTTTCTTGCATTTGGCACCACTCTTGGATCTGCAGTAAATACACCATCCACGTCTGTATAGATTTCGCATTTATCTGCGTGAAGTGCTGCTGCCAATGCAACTGCTGTCGTATCAGAACCACCTCTTCCAAGTGTCACAAAGTCATCAAACTTATTCACACCCTGGAATCCTGTCACGATCACAATCTTTCTGGCTTCCAGTTCGTTCATGATACGTTCTGAATTGATACGTTTGAATCTTGCATTTCCATAACGCGATGAACAAGACATCTTCGCCTGGTATGCATTTAAGGAAATAGCTGGCACTCCAAGAGCATGCATTGCCATCGCCATGAGAGAAACTGAAACTTGTTCACCTGTTGTAAGCAACATATCCAGTTCTCTTTTTGGTGCACTTGGATTGATTTCTTTTGCCTTTGCCAAAAGCTCGTCAGTTGTTTTTCCCATTGCTGAAAGAACTACAACCACGTCATGTCCTTTTTTATAATCTTCAATGCAGCGTCTTGCAACATTGAAAATTCTTTCACTGTTTGCAACCGAGCTGCCGCCAAATTTCTTTACGATTAACATCGTTTCCTCCTAAGCATCTAGTAAATGATCCATAAGCTTGTAGCCATTTGCAGTTACCACACCGCTGGCTTCACCTATTTTTTCATTGTAAGCTTTCTGATTTCCTAGTTTTTTTGTGCTGTCATAGAGCAAATAAGGAATAGAACCATTTGTATGTGTTCGCACACGGATTGGTGTTGGATGATCTGGTAAAATCAGCATTCTGTATGGTTCACCAGAGGCATCTAACGCTTCTGTTAATGGTCCCACAATATATTGATCAATTTTTTCAATCGCTTCAATTTTTTCTTTTACAAGACCTTGATGTCCCATTTCATCTGGAGCTTCCACATGAATGTAAACGAAATCATAGCCATCTTCCAAAACCGCTTTTTTCGCCGCTTCCATCTTGCCTGTATAATTTGTATGAAGTCCGCCGTTGGCACCTTCTACGATAATGTTATCCATATCTGTTCCAACAGCGATTCCTTTTAATAAATCCACCGCTGAAATCATGGCACCACGTTTTCCAGTCTTTTCTGCAAATGATTTGAGTGCCGGTCTTGTTCCCGCTCCCCAAAACCATGCTGAGTTTGCAGGGTTAAGTCCTGCTGCTTTTCTAGCCACGTTGATCGGATGATTCACCAGAATATCATAACTCTTTTTCATCATATCGCGAAGCACTTCGTCTTCTGGAAGATATTCACCGATCGTTTTTGTAAGGATATCGTGTGGTGGTGTAAGTTCCACTACTTTCCCGTTTTTCCACACTAATAAATGACGATAACTTGTTCCTGCATAGAATTCGTATCCGTCTTTCTTTAATCCCTCTTTCAAAGCTTCGATCAGAATCGCTGCTTCCTCAGAAGAAATCTCTCCGGAACTATGGTCCAGAATCTTCTTCTCTTCATATACATCTTCCTCTTCAGTCAATGTAACCACGTTACATCTGAAAGAGACATCTGTTGCTTTCATATCCACGCCGATGCTGAGTGCTTCTAATGGCGAACGACCTGTGTAATACACCATTGGATCGTATCCCATCACAGACAAGTTTGCCGTATCACTACCTGGCGCCATGCCTGCAGGAACCATACATGTAAGTCCTATTTCTGCTGTCTTTGCCAGTCTTTCCATTGCAGGTTTTTCGGCCACTTCCATTGGAGTTTTTCCATCCAAGCTATCCATTGGTTCGTCTGCCATACCATCGGCCAACATTACTATATATTTCACGTTAATACCGTCCTTTATGCTTATTCCACACGGATCATGTGACAGATTTCCAGACATTTCGCCGCACACTGTTCGTATGCGCCTTCACTCATCACTTCTGTTACAAATCCGAATTC
>JAZQMU010000117.1:0-10217 GCA_045543595.1 Faecalimonas sp. | reverse complement strand
CTCAGAAGTTGGTATGTACTTAGCAATGGCTAGAGTAGCTCACAGAGAAGGTTACCCAGAAATCGGTTTATACTGGGAAAAAGCAGCTTGGGAAGAAGCTGAACATGCAGCAAAATTTGCTGAATTATTAGGTGAAGTTGTTACAGCTAGCACAAAGAAAAACCTTGAATTAAGAGTTGACGCTGAAAACGGCGCAACAGCTGGTAAATTCGATCTTGCTAAGAGAGCAAAAGAATTAGGTCTTGACGCAATTCATGATACAGTACATGAAATGGCAAGAGACGAAGCTAGACACGGAAAAGCTTTTGAAGGCTTATTAGCTAGATACTTTGGTTAAAATTTAGTTAAAATGAACAATATACTTTTATAAACTTCTACAAATTAGCATATGCTAATTTGTAGAAAACACACAAATTCAAAAGGAATCATGGAGGATACAAATATGTCTAAATATGCAGGAACAAAAACAGAAAAAAATTTAATGGAAGCCTTTGCTGGAGAATCTCAAGCACGTAACAAATATACTTACTACGCTTCAGCAGCTAGAAAAGCTGGCTTTGTACAAATGGCAAACATTTTTGAAGAAACAGCTAACCAAGAAAAAGAACATGCAAAATTATGGTTCAAAGAATTCCACGGAATCGGAACAGTAGAAGCAAACTTGGAAGATGCAGCTGCAGGTGAAAACTACGAATGGACAGATATGTACGCTCGTATGGCAGCAGAAGCTAGAGAAGAAGGTTTTGAAGAGTTAGCACTTAAATTTGAATTAGTTGCTAAAGTAGAAGCTGCTCATGAAAAACGTTACCTCAAATTATTAGAAAACTACAAAAATGGAACAACATTCAAAGGTGATGCTCCTCTTGGATGGAAATGTAACAACTGTGGATATATTCATGATGGAGAAGATGCTCCAGAAGTTTGTCCTGCATGTGCTCATCCAAAAGCTCACTTTGAAAGAAAAGCAGAAAACTATTAATTAGTTTTTATACCCACCCCTATAAAAAGATGCTGGCAGTAAAATGCCAGCTCTTTTTTTGTCTGAGTGTTTTTTTCTTTCTTAACGTATAGTAAGATGAAGGGGAAGGAGAAAACAAAATGTCTGATGAAAAATTACTTATTATAATAAGAAGAAACCCAGACAAAGGGCTATCAAAATTGATGGATTTATACGGTGGCGCCATATCTACTATATGCCGTAACTTCTTGTATGATTGTTCCGATAATGATATTGAAGAAGCCATTGCCGATACCTTTATCAAATTCTGGAAAAATCTTGATAATTTTGAATTAAATCAAAAATATTCTTTGAAAAGTTATCTCTATGCAATTGCAAGAAATGTAGCCCGTGATAAAAGACGGTCACTGAAAAAAATGGACATCTTTTCTATAGAAGAGCTTTCTCTCGAACTCCCTGCCGAAAACACGACAGAACAGGTTACGGAACAGAGGGAACTTGAAGCAATACTTCACACTTGCCTTGAAAAAATGAAAGAACCTGATAAGAGCGTGTTTTTATATCGCTATTTTTATGGATATAAAATTCAGGATATAGGAAACCTTTTAAATCTTCCAACAAAAAAGGTAGAAACTATCTTATATCGTGGAAAAGAAAAACTGCGTTCCGATTTATTTGAAAGGGGAATTTTTCATGCCTAACTTAGATGATTTGATTCAAAATATTTACGACTCTGAGACAGTTGACATACCAGGTAAACTGTCTGCAAAACAAAAAAATTCGATAAAAAGACATCTATTATCCGCTGATATGACCGTATACAAAAGCAGACCTTTAGCAAAACGTACCATTCTTATTCTGGCTGCTTCACTTGTATTGGCATTTGGCCTTACTGCTGCCGCATACGAAAAATATGAGTGGGATGTCGCTATCACTAATTTTATGGGATTAGATGATCCATCCACATTACAGCTAGAAACTGGGGAAGTGAAAATTGATGTGGCCGCAGAATCCAGTGGGGTTAAAATTACGGATATCACTTCACTTGGAGATAAAAATACCGCTTACATTCGCATAGATACAAACTATCAACTTCCTAAGGATTTTGATGAAACCACAGACTACATTCTGCCAGAAAATCATAGCATTCGTGTTTCAGATAAAAAGGGTGGAGCAACAAAAGACTACGCAGCTTCACTGACTTGTTTCTATGAAAACAAAAAACTAGGATTTCTTTTAGAAATATCTAACTGTGATTCCTTAAATACGTCCCATGTTTCTATCAGTTTTGAGAATCTGATTCTCTATCATGATCTTCACATTTATGACGACAGCGCTGCGCCAGAGGAAATGCTTTTGGTCGGAAAATGGGATTTGGATTGGAAGTATTCTTATAAAAGTTCTACTGCTACTTATCGTGTATTAGAAAAAATGACAATTTTGGAAAACACCGTTTGGCTTTCCAAAGTTGATGTTTCTCCTATTTCTATTAGAATCGTTGGGCACAGGGAACCATGGGAATACACAAAAGCCTGGGGCGGAAGTGTTGTTATTCAAGAAGTTGGATTTAAAGATGGCACAATTCTTAAAAACCTAGCTGAAGCTTCTAGTGGACGTTCCAACACAACATTTGATTATTATGTTTCTATCTATAAATATGGTAAAATCATTAACCCTGATGAGTTAGATTATATGATTATAGGTGACCAACGAATTAATTTTTAAAAAACACTTGCATTTCACGAATTTTTGATATAATATATGCACATACTCATCATGTAGTATTCGATACTACATGATGAGTTTTTATTTTCTATGTTTTTGGGAGGTTTGTATATGAATCAGAAACACTTAAAAGATAAATGGAGTGCTATTACTCATTTTATAGGGATGATGATGGCAATATTTGCAGGGATCCCTTTACTTATAAAAGCCGCAAAAGAACCAAGTAAGATATATCTTTTGTCTCTGACAATCTATTTGGTCAGTATGGTATTACTGTATTTTGCCAGTACACTCTATCATTCCTTGGATATATCTGAGAGAGCAAATCGCAATCTCAAAAAATTTGACCATATGATGATTTCTGTATTGATTGCTGGCACATATACTCCAATTTGCCTCATAACATTAAAAGGAAATTTCGGACTTCTTTTGCTTTCTATTGTTTGGGGAATCGCTATTGTTGGTATTTTAATTAAAGCCTTTTGGATCTATTGTCCAAAATGGTTCTCTTCTGCATTATATATCGGTATGGGTTGGACTTGCGTGATCGCATTTACGAGACTTTTAGAAGCACTCTCTCCTGCCGCATTTGGCTGGCTTCTTGCCGGAGGATTGATCTATACGGCTGGTGGTGTAATCTACGCTTTGAAATTACCAATTTTTAATAGTAAACATAAAAGTTTCGGATCACACGAAATTTTCCATCTGTTTATTATGGGCGGAAGCGTTTGCCACTTCATTGTTATGTATGTATTTTTGCTGTAATCAAAAGAGATTGCGTATCAAAACGCAATCTCTTCTTATTCTTCCATAAACTCCAATGGATTAATAGGTTCTCCGTCTTTCAACATTTGAAAATATACATTCGTTCCTTCTACAATATAATACTTTGTCGGCTTGGCCACATATCCGATCACATCTTCTGCCGCCACTCTTTGTTCTTCTATCACACGAATTTCATCTAGTTGACCATAAATTGCTTCATACCCGTTGCCTAAATCTACTGCAACTGTTGCACCGGTTTGCGCATTATTATAAATCTTTTTAACGATTCCATCTGCAGCTGCCAGTACTGGCTGACCTTCATCCGCAGAAATCACAAGTGCAGGATTGTATTTGTATTGATTTAGCGTAGGAAAATGAATAGTTTGATCCATACTATAGTTTAAGATCACATCTCCATCCACTGGCCAAATGATTGTCTCTTTATCAGAAAATGTAGGCGCAGCTGGCTTCTTTTCTTCTTTTTTTGGTTCTTCCACCTTAGGTGCAGCTTCTTCCACATATTCAATCTCTGCCTCAACCTTGTCTGTGTTAGCGCTTTGTATGTTTTCAATTGGTTCTTTTTCTTCTACTTTTTCTTCTGTTTTTTCTACTTTTGCCTGTTCTGATTTTTTCTTTGTCTCATAGCGGTTAAAAGTAGTAACCCCAACAATCGCAATAACCGCCACAAACGCAACAACCAGCATGACTGTCTTATCTCTATTTCTCATTTTTATCACCTCTGGCTTTATTTTTGCCAGAAAATGATAGGCTTATTCTACATTCCACAAAATTTCTGCCACCTCTTTTATCTCTGTACCAGGAAAGAAAAATTGTAAAATCTCACCACTTGTTTTTCCATTTTTTGCCATTTGATTTGCTGTGTATTGGCTAAGCCCAAGTCCATGTCCAACACCCTTTGTCAAAACTCGCGTTTGTCCTTCAAAAGCTTGAACCTCAAAACAACTGGAGGCAAGGTTATAGGTATTTCGAAAACTTTCTCCGCTAACGACTTCTTCTCCTACAGTTACACTCGTTACATATCCCGACTTATCCCAAGCCTCAATCATAATTCCTGTTGTTGGTACAAAGCAGTTCTCAATCTGATTTGGCGCATTTACATCTTCCGGACATTCTATGCTTTGCAAATACGGATAATCGGTTGAACCGAGAACCTCTTCTCCATCCCGAGTTTTTCCGTTGCTGACTTGGTGAAATGGTACAAGCGCCAGTTTATCCTGATACATCACAACTTGTCCTTCTGTATTATCCCATGCTTTTTCTAGTTTTTGTTTCCAGACAGGATCCAATTCTTCTATCTCTGTTATATTATCTAAAAAGTTTTTTCCTTCTTCTTGAATCTGTTTGTATATAGTTGTTCTGACAAGAATAGCTTGGGTTTTTAGCATTTCTAAATGGTATTCAGATGACACTTCTTTTGCTAATGAATATATACAATAGTTTTTTAAGTAATCATCATACGTGGAAAGGTTTTCGTTTGTTTGAACTATATTGTTATTGAGAATGGTTGTTATTCCGTAAGATATAGATAAAAGTAAGATTATTATAATAATTATTTTTCCCATTTTGCGCAACATAATGCCCTCCTTTGATACCACATATTATGTTGTCATCTTAAAAATAATTCTTAATCATTTCTTTAATTATCTTTGGATTCAATGGATTTTTTCGAGTTTCAAATGTTAGTACTAAATTGTCACCTAAATAATATCCATTCATTTGATAGTTATTTATTTTGCGAACCGCTTTCTCAACATACTCAGAATCATCCATCATTCCCAAATGTTCCCACAAAATCTCTTTACGGTCTTTTATTCTTAATCCCAAGAAATGTGGATATACACAATTATAATTGTCGAGATATAAAGGATATTCGTATCGATATGGTATTCCCTCTCGCGCTAGAGTATCCGCTATAATTACCTCCGACTTCGAACGCACTCTTTCCCCTTTGCTTGTATAAAACTCGGGTATATCTTCATAAAACCCTTTTCCTTGATACTGTACAGATTCCCAATTTTTTATGAATTCCTCGTCAGTTTCCTTTATGGGCATAATTAATGACTGCCTTGCAGGATGTAAAGTTTTATATATGTCTTCTACTTTACGTTGTGGAGATTTCCGCTTGTACTTTTCAATAGCCTCTAGTTCTCTAGTCGCTGACTCTAATACTCTGTTGTCATAATCCTTTTGGGCAAGTTTTTGAGCTAGTATAATATCCTTATCTGGTATATAAGTTCCATTCTTATCTTTTGGACCTATCCTATGATAATATTGTGTTCGATTTCCGTGTTTGCATACTCGCAATGCTCCTTCTGGTACTTTTAATAGTTTCTTCTGTGCCTTTTTTTGTAGATTCACCAAATACTTCTCTCTTTTTTCCAATAAAGTATCTATATCTTGCATACTTATTCTCACCTTTCTTCAATTTCAGATGTCAAGTACAAAAATAGTTTTCGCACCTTGACAGATTAATTTGTTAATTGGATAATTTTACGATGCCACTACAAAATTTTGATTTTTGTCCGTGACAGATTGATTTGTTATTTGAATAGTTTTACGATGCCACAGCAAGATTTTAATTCTCATCTGCGACAGAGTGATTTGTTGATTTTGAAGTTTTACAACGCCACTACAAGATTTTAGTTATCTGCTGTGGCAGATTAAATTGCTTATTTAGGTATTTTTCGATGCCGCAACTCGCAACCAATAAAAAAAGCGGCAGATTGAAATGACAATTTGAATAGAATAAGATGTCCAAAAACAATTTAGTTACCAAATGCCCAAGCCGAACCGGCTTGGGCATCCTTATTATAATTATAATTCAACTGTAACTTTATCAAGTTTCCAGATTTCATCAACATATTGTTGAATTGTTCTGTCTGATGTGAACTTGCCACATGAAGCTGTTTGTAAAAGAGCCATTCTTGACCATCTGTCTCTATCTTTGTAAGCTTCTTCTACACGTTTTTGAGCATCTGCGTAGCTTCTGAAGTCTTTTAAGATAAAGTATGTGTCAGCTTTGTCACTGCATTGTGTGTTGAGGAGAGAATTGTATAAATCTCTGTATTGATCTCTGTTACCATTTGCATATGTTCCATCCATCAATTGATCTACAACACGTTTGATATCCCAATCATTGAAGTAGATATCTACTGGGTTATATCCACCATGGTTTTCATAGTTGATAACTTCGTCTGAACTTAAACCAAAGATAAATGCATTTTCCATACCAACTTCTTCAACGATTTCTACGTTAGCACCATCCATTGTTCCAAGTGTTGGAGCACCGTTTAACATAAATTTCATGTTACCTGTACCAGAAGCTTCTTTTGAAGCTGTAGAAATTTGTTCGCTGACATCAGCTGCTGCGAAGATCCATTCAGCATTAGATACTCTGTAATCTTCGATAAATACAACTTTGATCTTTCCGTTGATGCTTGCATCGTTATTAATAACGTCTGCAACTGAGTTGATCAACTTGATTGTTTGTTTTGCACGAGCATAACCTGCTGCTGCTTTTGCACCAAAGATAAATGTTCTTGGATAGAATTCCATATTTGGATTATCTTTGATTTGGTTGTATAAATACATTACATGTAAAATGTTGAGTAATTGACGTTTGTACTCATGTAATCTCTTAACTTGAACGTCAAAGATTGAGTTAGGATCAACATCAACACCATTGTGTTCTTTAATGTATTTAGCAAGACGAACTTTATTTTGGTATTTGATTTCCATAAATTCAGCTCTTGCTTGTGGATCATCAGCGAGTGGTTTTAACTTAGCCATTTCTGGAAGGTTTGTGATCCAGCCATCGCCAATATGATCTGTTACCCAATCAGCAAGGAGTGGGTTACCGTGTAATAAGAAACGTGTTTGTGTGATACCATTTGTTTTGTTGTTGAATTTTTCTGGCATCATTTCATAGAAGTCTCTTAATTCTTGTTTCTTCAAGATTTCTGTATGAAGTGCAGCAACACCGTTTACTGAGTAACCAGCTGCGATTGCAAGGTGAGCCATCTTCACTTGTCCATCGTATAAAATAGCCATTTTACGAACTTTTTCTTCGTTACCTGGATATTTTGCTCTGATTTCGCTTACAAAACGACGGTTGATTTCTTCAACGATTTGGTAAACACGTGGAAGTAATCTTTGGAATAAATCGATTGGCCATTTTTCAAGAGCTTCAGCCATAATTGTATGGTTTGTGTAAGCACAAGTTTTAGTTGTAACTTCCCAAGCTTCATCCCATGTTAAGCCTTCTTCATCCATAAGAAGTCTCATAAGCTCTGCTACAGAAACTGTTGGATGAGTATCGTTCATTTGGATTGTTACTTTTTCATGAAGTTTCTTGATATCGTCATGATCTCTCTTATATTTTGCGATTAATTCTTGTAAGCTTGCTGAGATAAAGAAGTATTGTTGTTTTAAACGAAGTTCTTTACCTGCGTAGTGGTTATCGTTTGGATATAATACTTCAACGATAGTTTTAGCAAGGTTTTCTTGTTCAATCGCTTTTTGGTATTCACCACGGTCAAACTTATCTAACTGGAACTGTGTGATCGCTTTTGGATCCCAGCTACGAAGTGTGTTTACGATATTGTTGTTGTAACCAACGATTGGCATATCGTAAGGAATAGCAAGAACTGATTCAAAGTTTTCTTGAATGTAGTTTGTACGACCTGTCTTAGGATCTTTTTCTACACGGATTGTACCGCCAAAACGAACTTCTTTTGCATATTCGTCACGACGCACTTCAAACGGATTACCATCTTTTAACCAGTTATCTGGTGTTTCTACTTGGTAACCATCTTTGATTTTTTGTTTGAACATACCGTATTTGTAACGAATACCGCATCCGTATGCAGCATATCCAAGTGAAGCAAGCGAGTCTAAGAAACAAGCTGCAAGACGTCCAAGACCACCGTTACCAAGAGCTGCGTCTGGTTCTTGGTCTTCGATCACGTTTAAGTCGATTCCCATTTCATCTAAAGCTTCACGAATTTCTTTGTATGATGTTAAGTTGATTAAGTTGTTACCTAATGCTCTACCCATTAAGAATTCCATTGACATGTAGTAAACTGTCTTTGGATCATCTTTTTGGTATTGTTCTTGTGTTGCTAACCATCTGTCGATGATATCATCTTTTACTGTGTAAGAAACAGCTTGGAAAAGTTGTTGTGGTGTAGCTTCTTCAATTGTTTTTCTGTATAATCTTTTTACATTGTCTTTTACAATTTTCTGAAATCTTTTTTTGTCAAAATTTTGCATACTATTCTCCTATTTCTCAACGCCTAAAGTTACCTTTTCACCGTTGATATTCCATTCTTTAGTATATCCAGTTGGTTCTGCTTTTTGCACTGATACTGCTAATACTTCGCCACCAATTTGGTCTGCATATTTTCCGAAAAGTGTTTCTGCTTTTTCTGTACCCACATAAGTTACTTTGATCTTATCTGTCACTTCAAAGTCAGTTTCTTTTCTCATTGTTTGTATCTTGCTGATCAATTCTCTTACAAAACCTTCTTCTAATAACTCTTCTGTGAGATTTGTATCAAGAACAACTGTAACTGAATTGTCACTTTCTGATACATAACCTTCCATTTGAGCCATATCGATTAAGAGATCATCTTTCATTAATTCAACTTCCTGACCATTGATGTCTAATTTCAGCATACCTGTAGCATTGATTTCATCCATCGCGGTGTTACCGTCAACAGATTCAAGTGCAGCTTTAATACCACCTAAAATCTTGCCATATTTTGGTCCAACTGTTCTGAGTTGAGGTTTAAATGTGTATGAAGTAAATGAACGAACGTCATCAGTAAATTCTAATGATTTTACGTTTAACTCTTCTTCTACGATTTCTTGGTAGAATTCTGGTAATGTAACTTCTGATTTTACAAACATCTTGCCGATTGGTTGACGGTTTTTAATGTTTGCTGCATTTCTACAAGCACGACCCATAACTACGAGTTTTAATACTTCATCCATATTTGCTTCTAAGTCTGCATCGATCATAGACTCGTCTGCAACTGGGAAATCACATAAATGAATACTTTCTGGAGCTGCTGCGTCAAGACTTCTAACAAGGTTTTGATAGATATCTTCTGTCATAAATGGAATCATTGGAGCTGCCACTTTGATCACTGTCACAAGAGCTGTGTAAAGTGTCATGTAAGCATTGATCTTATCTTGTTCCATTCCTTTTGCCCAGAAACGTTCACGGCTTCTTCTTACATACCAGTTACTCATATCATCTACGAAATCCTGAAGCGCTCTTGCACTTTCTGGGATTCTGTAGTTTGCAAGGTTTTCATCTACAGTCTTCACTAATGTATTCAACTTAGATAATAACCATTTATCCATTACAGAAAGTTTATCATATTCCAATGCGTATTTTGTTGCATCAAATTGATCGATTTCTGCGTAAAGTACATAGAACGCGTATGTGTTCCATAATGTACCCATGAACTTACGTTGTCCTTCTACTACAGCTTTGCCGTGGAAACGGTTTGGTAACCATGGCGCACTATTAATATAGAAGTACCAGCGGATTGCATCTGCTCCATATTCTTCTAATGCTTCAAATGGATCAACTGCATTTCCTTTAGATTTACTCATTTTTTGACCATCTTTATCTTGAACGTGTCCAAGTACAAGAACATTCTTGTAAGGAGCCTTATCAAAGAGAAGTGTTGAAATAGCAAGTAATGAGTAGAACCATCCACGAGTTTGGTCTACACCT
>JAZQMU010000116.1:0-7019 GCA_045543595.1 Faecalimonas sp. | reverse complement strand
CGAATTGCTTTCGCAATTCTTCCTTGTTTACCAATCACTTTACCCATATCGGAATCAGCAACCTTTACTTCTAATACAATTGCTTTTCCCTCTGTTCTTTCAGTGATAACAACTTCTTCAGGATGATCTACTAATGCTTTTGTAATTACTTCAACTAATGCTTTCATTACTTGCACCTCCATTATCTATGGAGCAGATTATTTTTCAATACCTGCTACTTTGAAGATTTTGCCAACTTGTTCTGTTGGTTGAGCACCATTGTTTAACCATTTTTTAGCTGCTTCTTCGTCAACTTTGATTACGCTTGGTTCGCATGTTGGATCATAGTATCCGATTTCTTCGATGAATCTACCATCTCTTGGTGATCTAGAATCTGCAACTACGATTCTGTAAAAAGGTGCTTTCTTTTGTCCCATTCTTCTTAATCTGATTTTAACTGCCATTTTTCTTTACCTCATGATTCTTTCTTAAAATAAATAGTGTTTTTTGCTTTTATCTATGTGTTAAAAAGGAAGCTTGAATCTGCCTTTTTTACCACCCATGTTACCCATCATACTTGGAAGTCTCTTCATCATCTTTTTCATCTCTTCAAATTGTTTCACAAGACGATTCACTTCACTGATATCAACGCCTGCGCCTTTTGCGATTCTACGTTTTCTCGATGGATTTAAGATGTCTGGATTGCGGCGTTCTTCCAATGTCATGGAATAAATGATTGACTCTGTTCGAGCCATCTGCTTTTCGCCTCTCTCCATATCTTCATCTTTGATCTTAGCAGTGTTAAGACCCGGCATCATGTTCATAACGCTCGACATACCGCCCATTTTCTTCATCTGCTGCATACTGACTAAGTAATCTTCAAAATCGAATTGAGCTTTCTTTAACTTCTTCGACATCTCTTTGGCTTGTTCTTCATCGATCGCTTCTCCCGCTTTTTCGATCAAGCTAAGCACATCGCCCATACCAAGGATTCTGGATGCCATACGGTCTGGATAAAACTGTTCTAAATCTGAAAGTTTTTCACCCATACCTACATAGAGGATTGGTCTTCCTGTTACTGCTTTGATTGAAAGAGCAGCCCCACCTCTTGTGTCACCGTCAAGCTTTGTGACGATTACACCGTCGATTCCAATCTTCTCATTGAAACTGCTTGCAACATTTACTGCATCCTGACCAGTCATAGCATCTACTACCAAAATTGTCTGATGCACTGTCACAGTTTCCTTAATCTCTTGTAATTCGGCCATCATGTCTTCATCTACGTGAAGACGACCAGCTGTATCGAGGATTACAAGATTATGTCCATGTTTTGCTGCATGCTCCAATGCTGCTTTCGCAATATTTGCTGGTTTGTGGTTATCTCCCATAGAGAAAACTTCCACACCTTGCTTTTCACCGTTGATCTGCAACTGCTTGATCGCAGCCGGACGGTAAACATCACACGCAACTAACAGTGGTTTCTTTCCTTTTAATTTAAATTTCCCGGCAATCTTAGCTGTTGTCGTAGTTTTACCGGCACCCTGGAGACCTGCCATCATAATGACTGTAGTCGCTTGTCCCGGTTGCAGTTTAATCTCTGTTGTCTCAGAACCCATCAATTTGATCAATTCTTCGTTAACAATCTTGATTACCATCTGCCCTGGATTAAGTCCGTTCATCACATCCTGTCCAATAGCACGTTCCTGAACATCCTTTACAAATCCTTTTACGACTTTAAAGTTAACATCTGCTTCTAAGAGAGCCATCTTAACTTCTTTCAGTGCTGCTTTTACATCATCTTCTGTAAGACGTCCCTTACTGCGAAGATTCTTGAACACGTTCTGAAGTTTTTCCGACAAACTGTCAAATGCCATACTACAACTCCTCTATAATCTCTCCTGTGATCTGTCTGATTTCTTGTACCAACTTGTTGTCCTCATCTTCCTTTTCAAGAAGTACGTTTATCTTTTGAACTTTCTCCTTCACTGACAGAAATTTCTCTACCAAATGAAGTTTTGCTTCATAGCCTTCTAAGATTTTATTACAACGTTTGATCAAGTCATGCACACCCTGTCTGGATATGCCAGCTGATTCTGCAATCTCACTGAGCGACAGATCCTCTAATACGAATTGTTCGTATACTTCTTTTTGGTGATCGGTAAGTAACTCACCATAAAAATCGTATAATAATGCTTGTTCTAAAATATCCTTCATTTTTATCACCTCGACTATCTTATATGATATTCTCCGTGCTGTCAAGCATTTTTTCTTGACAAAGTGATTTTTTTCATATTTAGAAGCCCACTTCCCTGCCAGGTAAAATCCACGCCCAAATTTTCACAACTTTTCTTTAAAAGATGTTTGATTTCTACATTTGGAATATTTGGATTTCTAGATAAAAGTTCTGCGATAGCTCCGCTGACTATTGGAGTGGACATAGATGTTCCGCTCTTTTTTACATACAGAGGTCCTGTTTTCCAATTAGAATTGCATGACGTAATGTTAGCCCCCGGTGCCACCAGATCTGGTTTCAGCATATTTGCTTTTATGGACCCTCTCCCAGATCGATAAATATCAGATGAACCTACAGTGATGATTTTTTCATGTATCCCTGGAATCGTGATACTTCCTTCCTTGGGTCCCATATTACCCGCTGATGTCACTACCACGATACCCATATCCCAAAGCATTTCTACTCCTTTTAAAATCCGTTGTGCCGGCAGCATTTCCTTATCATCATTCATCCCCATGGATATATTAACGATACGAATATTATATTTCTCCTGATTTTCTAAAATCCATCGAAACCCTCTCATACTATATTCTGTTTTTCCTTTTCCATTCTCATCTAGCACTTTTAAAATAATCAGATGACTTTCAGGCGCTATGCCCACTGTTTTCCCACTGATAATTCCGCATACATGAGTCCCATGACCATTATCATCGTACATATCTTCTCTTCCATTTACAAAATCTTTAAAAACCAAAAAGCGTCCTGCCAATTCAGGATGCAGGACTGCTCCGGTATCCATTACTGCCACAACAATTCCTCTTCCCGAACTGTTAGCTGGACAATGAATAATACGCTTTACACGCTTCATATAATGATAGGTTCCTTTTTTATTAAAATATGTTCACGCCACCATTCGGTGTAAAAACATTTTTATAAAACCAAGAACAAGGATAAGCACTCCCACATATGATGAACTGTAAATATAAATCAATGGAGGCTTCTTATGAGCGATTTAACAGCAACAAACTGCGGATGCGGTTGCAACACTAACGATAGAAACACTGGTTGTGGATTTGGAAACAATTCATGTATTTGGATCATCTTAATCCTCTTATTCTGTGGCGGCGGATGCGGTTCTTCTAACGGCGGTTTTGGATGCGATGACAGCTGCTTATGGATCATTCTCTTATTATTCTGCTGTGGCGGATTCGGCGGTAACAGAGGCAGCTGTGGCTGCAACGATGGCTGCTACTAATTTCTTCTTGCTTCTGCTCTAACGGCAGAAGCATTACATATTTCCCTTAACTTTTTCATATAGTTTCTTATAGAAGACAATCAGGAGGTAGTATGAAGGACGATTTTTCTCAGATAATGACACCATTTGATCTATCAGTGTCATCTCCAACACTCCAGATCACCAAACTTCTAATTCCTTTTCTACCTCCCAAAACTCAGCGTATGATGGCCATTTACATAAAATTTATAGAGTTCCAAAACACTTTGACTTCTTTTTCGAGCATCTGTAATTCCAGCGGAAATCCTTTCGATGAACTCAAAAAAGTATTACCAGCATCTGCACTGGAAACTTATGAGAACATGATGAACGTAATGAATATGATGCAATTTATGAGTGAAATGGAAAGTGATTTTGATCCCATGTCCATGATGGCTGACATGTTTGAAACAAACCAGAAAGAAGGTGTATCTGAATGATAGATTGGATAAATGATCCTGCACTTCAGCATATGGATCCAGTCAAACGAATGCTTTTTGAACAAGCCTCAAAACAAATAGAAGGGAAAAACGGCAATGCTATGGCTTCTGTTATGATGTCCCTTATCACTTCTGCCAAACGAAAAGGAATCACATTTTCATCTGATGAGATTACTCTTATTCTTAACATGATGAAGGAAGGAAAAACCATACAGGAAAAACAGCAGATTGATAATATGGTAAAAATGGTTACAACCATGATGCAAAAGTATAATCGTTGATTTTCTGTATTTTATTGTTTATACTAAACAAAAGAGGAGGAATTTACTATGTTGGAACGTTTATTAAAACAACCTGGTTTTATCTATGAAATAAATGGAAACTATTACTTTTTAGGAAAATGGATCTGTAAAGAAAGTGTGGACGTGAATGCAAATGATTTCGTGTTCATGTATCAGATGTGCCGTCGAAGTAGTGATGACCCAGAAACAGGAATGTATTTTCACAAAATTCGTGCTTGTGCAGATTTTGCCTTAGAGATTCCGTATAATCCAGTAAAGATTCGTGAAGATATGGCTTCTCTCTTAGATAATCTGTCTGAAACTGCCCGACAGTCTCTCGAACGACAACTTCAGAATTTTGAAGAAGATCTACCAAAATATTGCGGTTAATACAAACTAAGCGCCATACCAACTTTCGTTGATACGGCGCTCTTTTTTTAGAATCCCTCTGCTTTTCGCTGTTTTCTGACCTCAGCACGCATCTTTGCTGCTTCCCACTCCGCTTCTTCTTGTGGAGTTTCCACGATCAATCGTGGTACTGGCTTTGGTCTGTCATTTTCATCAATGGCAACCATAACAAAATATGCTCTGTTGATCGGTCTTCGGATACCATCCAGGCTTTCTACATAAGTATCTACGCGCACTTCCATGGAAGTTCTTCCGACATAAGTCACTTTACCTCTGACAACCACAAGATCATTCTGATATGCTCCCTTTATGAATTTCAAATTATCTACAGACGCAGTCGTTACATTTGCCTGCGCATGACGCATAGCAACAATCCCTGCTGTTTCATCAATCCATTGCATTAAAATACCGCCAAATAAACGGTTGGCACCGTTCAGATGATTTGGCATTACCATATGGATCGTCTCTGTCATTGAGTCTTCTACTTTCTTGCTGATAATTTCCATAAATATGTTCTCCTATTTCATCCTCCATGTTCGGAGGTACTCTTTCTGTTCCTTTGTGATACGATAACTTTCTATTGCTTTTTGGATTGCCTTATTGTGCGTCCACTTATCCAATCTATAACTTTCGATATATCCAATCGTTACATCCCACTGCTTTGCAAGTGCTGTGGCAAAATACCAGGCAATCATCATATTTACATAATACTCCTCTGAACGGATCTTTACCACCATTTCTAGATATTTACTGTCAAATTCTTCGTCCAGATAAAAACTGAGGAGCATTCCGATTCCATATCTCACCGTGTATGTATGTTCTGATTCCAGCCACACTTTTACATGTTCTAAGAGTTCTGGTAAATGGTTTTTAAATACTTTTGGACGCATCATATCACAAGTTGCCCAGTTATCCACATATGGAAGGAATTCTTCAATTCTTTCCACCAAAACAGCATAATCCTTCTCCATTTCCAGAAGAAATCCATGTAAATTATCTTCCTCATAATAATGATGTGGCAAGGAATCAAAAAATGCATTCACCTCTTCAAACTTTGCAAATTCCTTTGCGAACTTGCGAAGCTGCGGTGTACGTATTCCTATAATCTTTTCTTTATCTACAGTCGGCATAAGTTTACTATGAAAGTCTCTGTAACCTAAATCCTGCATCTCAAACAACCGTGTTTGTAAGTCAGTCATATTATACCTCTTTCACTTCGATCACATGCATATCTGGATCGTAGATACGAACTACTCTTTGCCCATAAATCTCCTCTACTGGATTCACATATTGAATCTTTTCACCGTAAGAATCTAGTTTTGCAAGAAAACCATCCATATTACTTTCCTCAAAATATAATTCCGCAGCATGTCCACCTAAAACTACTTCTTTCCCTGTAAATGATTCCCAAAGTTTTCTTTCCTGAAGAACAAGACCTTCTGTAAGCATCACATTTTCACCCATATCCAATGTGACATGAAGTCCAAACAGTTCTTTATAAAATGCTTTTGAGATTTCTATATCATTTACTACAAATAAAATATTCTTTAATTTCATAATGACAGTTCCTCCATTATTATAATAGTCCCTTACTTTTCATTACTACGATAAACGCGATAATCGAATATATCAGCATCAAAAGTCCTAATACTATATACAAGAATGCGATCTTTTGAAATGCCTTTCCATTCTTTTCGTAAACTATCTTTTTCCATTTCGAATCCCATGCGATACTGACAGAATCTCCAATCTTCCAAGTATTCCTAAATCCGCCATAACGCACTGTTCCAATCTGTTGCGTGCCATCTTCAGCCTTATAACGAATCACCGGATACCAACAATCCAGTCGCAAACGATTCCAAAGTGCTTTTCTTGACATTCCCCAAAGCATAAGCTCAGGATAATCGTTTTCGCCTTTCTCACCTTCTTGCAGAATATAGTCTTCTATATGTGAATTAGAAACGACGGCAACTACATTTCCTGTTCCGCTATATTCTCTATTCATGGCTTTTCTCCCATGCAAAAAGTAACGAATTCCCCAGTATATTGCAATCGGTCCATTCACGACAAATATTCCAAAAGTAAAGCTATACACTGCTTTAAATTCACCATAGAAAAGCAATATGACTAAAATTGCAAGAGTAAGAGCTTCCGCATACAGCAATCGCAAGGACCACCTAGGCATCTCCTTCTTTGGCACGTCCATAGCATCTGTAAGTTTTTCGACATCTGTGTGCTCCTCTATCGTCAACTTGTTTATCGTACGACGAAGGGATTTCATCTGTTCAATCTCTCTTTTTAAAAGCGATTCTTTTTCTTCCACCAAATTAGAAATGTTAGTTGGATCCTCAATCATCAGTTTAATATCTGCCAGTCCAAAACCAGCATTTCGAAGGACCGCAACG
>JAZQMU010000115.1:0-31187 GCA_045543595.1 Faecalimonas sp. | reverse complement strand
GATTCGGATGACGTGGTGGATGCTAATGTGATTTATAACATGTTTCGTCTTGTAGAGAAAAACCAGACAGATCTGGTAATCTGTGATGCTGCAAGAATCAAAGATAAAGGAATATCGGCGGCAGAACCATTTCTTTATATTTTCCATAATTTGGTAGACTCAATAACACATATTACAGAACATCATGCATTTGTGTACGATACCATGGTGTGGAATAAGTTGATTCGTCGTTCGTTTTATGAGGAACACGCATTTTCATTTCCGGAAGGTTATCTGTACGAAGATGTGCCGTGGGCAATTCAAGTACACTATTATGCAAACAAGGTGTCTGTTTTGAATGAAGTGGGGTATTATTGGAGGATTCGAACTGGGGGCGGTCAATCCACTACTCAGAAAAAAAGTGAAAAAAAGAATCTTACAGATAAAATAGAAATGTTTCAGAAAGCATTTGATTTTCTTGATAGAGAAGTTGCTAATCCGCAGATTCGACAGATGCTTGAAGTACGTCAATGGGGATTTGAATATGTTGGTTATCTGAATCTTTTGGAATCTATGAGCGAGGATGACCGAGAATATTATGTTTCTAATTTGGCTTGTTTTGCGCAAAAGAATATGACAGAGGAAGGATATAGTGGTTTGCCTCTGATTCACCAACAGATCATGCATGACGTTTTAAAGAAAGACATAGATCATTTGATTCGAGTGAATAATTATAGAAAAATAAATTATCAGAATGCGCCGGTTATAGAGGGTGATAATGGTAAGAAACTATTGGTTTCTGATGAGATATTTACAATCCCAAACCGAAGTGCAAAAAACGAATTCCGATTAAAACCAGCCAGATGTCAGATTGACAACATGGAACTGAAAGAAAAAAATCTTATTGTAAAAGGACACATCTATTATCGTAAGATTAATGTGAAAGAAGGTCAACAGAAATATACTGCGTATCTGTTCGATACTGTTTCAGGAAAACGAAAAGATATCGCAATTCAATCGTTGAAGTGTAGTTGGCTGACTACGGAACAAGGTACCGTGATCAATAACGATGATTATAGAACGTATCATTATAATTATGATGGAACAGGTTTTTGCATGACGATCGATCTTGCAGATATGGAAAAGAAGATCACGGATGGGGAAGTGTATAAGATTATGGTGAGCCATGAAAATGATATGGTTGCAAGTACTAGGATTTTGCGTGGCATAAAGAAAAAAGAAGAATTTTTATATGAAGGTAAAAAAATAAGAATCAAAATAACGACTGATAAGAGAGAAACTCTTCAGTTTATAATATCAAACAATGAATTGAGTAAAGAAAAATGGTGGGAACGCCTTGCTAACTAAAAGAGTCTTTGCAATTTGCAAAGACTCTTTTGTTGTTCTGTATAAATTTAGATATTATCTAAAAGCTTTTTTTCTATTGATAACTACAACTACAGCAGCTAACATAATTGCAACATATACCATTGCGTATGTTGCATCACCTGTTTGAGGAGCTTTGTCTGTATCTGGAGTTGTTTCTGGAGCTGGAGCAGGAACTACAAATTTATCTTGGATAGATTGATTTTTAGCACCGCCTTCGATTGTAAATACATTGCCTTCGATACCAGCTTTTGCTAATAAAGCAGTAGCTTTAGTAGCACCTTTTGAACCACTATTGCAAAGGATGAAAATCTTCTTTGCAGCTAAAGTTTCTTTGTGTTCTTCAACGAAAGATAAGAAAGCTTTAGAAAGTTCATCTTCATAGTCTGCAACATCGATAACGTTGTTACCTTCTGCGTCAACTGTAAATAATGGAAGAGTGAGAGATCCTTCTAAGTATCCAGCAGCAATTCTTTCAGCGGCACGAACATCGATGATAATTCCATCAGCTGCAAGAGCATATTCTGGGCTAACGAAAACAGAAGCAGCAGCTAAATCTTTGTCACCAAATGTTCCGCCAAGAACACGTACAAGTTGATCTTCTGTAGCACCACATTCTGTTAATAACCAGTCTGCTGCATAGTTAACACAGAATGTACCAGCGTAACAGCTGAGGTAAAGAGTTTTTCCAGTAATATCTAATTCTTTCATTTGTTTAATAAATGCTTCTTTGTTAGCTACAGGTACTTTGTATCCGTCAGCAGCTGAAAGACAAACTGGAGCTGATACAGAACCTTTAACATGACCTGCTTCAAAATCAACAGCAGCACGAAGATCTAAGAAAATTGCATTTTCATCAGCAACATGAGTAAGTGCTTCAGAAGCTTTCATTTCATTTGAAAGAGTAACTGTAGGTTCAACAGGAAGATAATCATTTACAAGTACATTTTTGATTGTTTCTGAAGCAGCACCACCGTCGATTGTGAAAACGTTAGTGATACCAGCTTTTGCTAATAAAGCAGTAGCTTTAGTTGCGCCTGATCTACCGCTATTGCAAAGAATGTAGATTGGCTTTTCAGCTAAAGCTTCTTTGTTAGCATCAACATAGGCTAAGAAAGCTTTAGAAAGATCATCTTCAAAGTTTTTACCATCAAGAGTAGGTTTTCCATCTTCGCCGATTGTGAATAATGGAAGGTGAATAGAACCGTCTACATAACCATTTGCGTATCTAGTTTCTGTTGCACGAACATCGATGATTGTACCATCAGCTGCAAGAGCGTATTCTGGACTTGTTTGAATAGAAGCAGCAGCTAAATCGTTAACACCGTCATTAGCAAATGTTCCGCCAAGAACACGTACAAGTTGAGATTCAGAAACACCACATTCTGTTAATAACCAGTCTGCTGCGTAGTTTACACAGAATGTACCAGCGTAGCAGCTAAGGTAAAGAGTTTTTCCTTCTAAGCCTAATTCTTTCATTTGAGCAACGAAAGCTGTTTTATTAGAAACAGGTACTTTGTAGTTGTCAGCAGCTGAAAGACAAACAGGAGCTGATACGGAATCTTTAATGTGACCAGCTGCATAATCAACTGCTGCACGAAGATCTAAGAAGATCACGTTGTCTTTACCAATTTGAGCAATGGCTTCAGCACCTGTTGCTTCGTTAGAAAGTTCCACCTTTGGTTCGTAAATAAGAAGTTCTCCACCTACGAATTGAGCTTGGATTTCAGCGTTTTTAGCACCACCTTCAATTGTGAAAATGTTACCTGAGAAACCAGCTTGTTTGAATAAATATTGTGCAGCTGCAGCACCAGAAGCACCACCGTTGCAAAGGATGTATACATTTTTGCTTGTTAAAAGAGCTTTGTTGTCTTCGATAAATTTGTTGAAAGCTGTTGCAAGATCATCGTTTCTGTCAGTTACTGTGAATCCAGAACCATCTGCTTTGTCTTTGAACAATGGTTGGTGAAGAGAACCTTCAATGTGACCATTTGTTTTGTATGTGTTTGCAGAACGAACGTCAACGATTACACCATCAGCTGCAAGGGCATCAGCTGCTTTTACGAAAACGAGATTTTCTGGAACAGATGTGTCTGTTGCAGTACCAGCAGCACCACCTTCGATGATGAAAAGTTTATCTGCAGCATAGTTTAATTCTTTTAACAGACCGATTGCTTTTTCGGCACCTTTTTTACCTGCGTTGCAAAGAACGTAGATTGTTTTTGTACCAACTGCAGCTTTTGCACTGCCGTTTTCACCAAAAGCTAATTTGAAAGCTTCCGCAAGATCATCTGTTAATTTGTTTTCAGCACTGAATAATGGAACTGAAATAGAACCATTTAAGTGTCCTTTAGCATAGTTTACTGCTGAACGAATATCAACGATTTGTACTTCATCAGTTTTAGCTGCAACTGCTTCTGAACCTGTTTTATAAGCAAAAGTTGCATCTTCAGCTGAAACCACAGCCAAATTACTAAGCGCTAATGTAAGCACCAATAATAATGTAAGTAATTTTTTCATTATTAATTCCTCCTTATTTAGTTGTAATGCATAAATTACCATATATATTATAAAAGAAACGAATACAATAATAAAATTGATAATTCCTATATGAAATAGAGATTTATAGAATTGGCCTATGGGACGGGGCGTTTATATAGATTCATTCTATAAGCATATAGAAATATCCAATTGTCCTATTGAATCTATCTATGATAAAATATACTGCGGATAAAAAGAAAGGAGTACATAAGTATAATTATGGAAAAAAAGCAAAACAAATGGATAGGTAAAATAGTTCTTATCGTATTAATCATTGCAGCTTTAGTAAGTTATTTTTGTGTACCAGCAGTTCACAATGGATTTGATAAAATTGCAGACATGTTCTACTCAGGTGATTTTACGATTGTAAAAGAGTTTGTGGCATCTTACGGCGGATATGCAGCAGCAGTTTCATTTGTATTGATGATCTTACAATCAATTGCAGCACCACTTCCAGCATTTCTTCTTACAGTAGCAAATGCTAACCTCTTTGGTTGGTGGCAAGGTGCAATCCTTTCATGGTCTAGTGCCATGGCAGGTGCAGTAGTATGTTTTTATATTGCTAGAATCTTAGGTAGAGATGTAGTTGTTAAATTAAATGGTAAAAAAGGTGTAAAGCAAATCGAAGATTTCTTTGCGAAACATGGTAACATGAGTATTTTGGTTGCGCGTCTTCTTCCATTTATTTCGTTTGACATCGTAAGTTACGTTGCAGGTCTCACATCGATGAAATTCTGGGGATTCTTTATTGCAACAGGACTTGGACAGCTTCCAGCAACGATCGTTTATTCATACGTTGGCGGTATGTTGACAGGCGGCGCAAAATTACTTGTAAATGGCTTATTGATTCTTTTTGCTTTATTTGGTATTGTATTCATCTTACGCCAGATTTTTGTGGAAAGAAAAAACAAGAATAAAGGAAACTAATATGAAACAAAAAAACATCAAGATTATTATTTTTATTGTGATCGTGATCGCTATCTTGGTGGGAAATCATTACTTTGGATGGTCGACATATCTTAGCGATGCCGACCATTTGCAGTTTTTGGGAGAGATGGTTGAGACTCACAGGGGGATGGCATTCTGGGTCTATGTAGGTGTTACCATTGTCGGGTGCGTGGTATTAGCACTTCCTGGAATTACATTTGCGCTGATAGCAGGTCTTCTTTTTGGACCGTGGCTTGGGACGTTAGCGTGTCTGATCGCAACAACACTAGGTGCAATGCTGGCTTTTGTGGTAGGTCGTTTCTTTTTGAAAGATACTGTGAAACCGATGCTTGAGAAGAATCAAGTATTAAAAAAACTGTTATTTAGTGACAATTCAAAAAATGATATCGTTGTTCTAATGATTACCAGAATGGTACCAATCTTCCCATACAATCTGCAGAACTTTGCTTATGGGATTACGAATATTAGTTTTGCCAGATACTCTATATTAACATTTGTATTTATGCTGCCGGGAGTAGCTTTTTATACAATTGGAGCAGCAGGCATTACTGCAGAATCAAATAAGCTGTTGTACTTTGTGATTGCAGGAGTTTTGGCTGTGTTGGTTACTGTAGCTGGAGTAATGATTCGAAAGAAATATTTAGGAGATGGGAAAGATGAATAAAGCATTGATTTTATTTACAAGAGTACCAATACCAGGACAAACAAAGACAAGACTTATGCCATTCCTTGACGGTGAGGAATGTGCAAAGATTCATACTTGTTTCGTGCAGGATATTTATAAAAAGGCAAAAGAAGTGGATGCAGACATCTTTGTGTTCTACACACCGAGAGATGAGAAGAAACAGTTGGAACAGCTTCTTGATTCAGAAGCAGTTTTTCTTCCACAACATGGAGATGATCTGGGCGAACGTATGAAAAATGCTATTGGGATCGCACTTCGAATGGGGTATGAAAAAGTGGTGCTGATCGGAACCGATATTCCACAGATTCATCCTGAAACACTTAGAAATGCCTTTGACAGTTTGGAGGAAAAAGATATTGTGATTCACCCGACATTTGATGGAGGTTATTACCTGATAGGAATGAAAAAAGAGTATCATTCTATCTGGAAAATTGAAAGATACGGGACAAATACGGTTATCTATGATACGTTGCAGCATATGAAAAATGAAAAGTTGTCTACGGCAGTGGGGCAAATGTACTACGATGTAGATGATAAGGATGATTTGCTTCATTTGTATGATGATATAAAGAAAGGTTCTGTTTGTAATTGTCCAAATACGATCGCATATTTAGAAGCGGAATTAAAAAATAGACTGGAGTGTTAGCATGGCTGATTTCAATGTAAATGATTGTGTACATTGTGGTCTTTGTACAAAGCATTGCTTGTTTTTAGAAAAATATAAAATAGATCTTCAGGAATTTCAGAAAAGAGAAGATTTGGCATATCATTGTTTTCTCTGCGGAAAATGTAAGACTGTCTGTCCAAAGCATATTGACGGACGCGCAATTGCTTTGGCGAATCGCGAGAAGATAGTAAGCAATAACGGGGGTAAGTTGCCGGACAACTCTTACGATGGACTTGTGTTGGAAAAATCACCGTACAAATTTGCAAATTACAGACATGCAAATAAAAAAGCAGTGTTTTTTACAGGATGCAATTTTCCGTCTTTCTTTCCAAAGACGACAGATGTGCTTGTGGAAGAATTTGAAAAACATGGTGTAGGTGTTGTCTATGATTGCTGCGGAAAGCCAATTGAGGAATTGGGTTTGAAGAAAGAAGCAAAAGCATGCATAGATAGAATTAACAACAAATTGAAAGAAGCCGGTGTGGAGCAAGTGGTTACGGCATGTCCGAATTGTTATTATTTTCTGAAAGACCGCTTGCAGGTGGAAATCATCAGTGTTTATGAAAAAATGGCGGAGCTTGGTATAGGGAAGTCTTTCGAGATGGAACGAATCCCAATGTATTATCCTTGTCCTGATCGAAAAGACAAGAAATTTGCAAAAGATATGCAGATTTTTCTTGAGGGAGAAGTTGCGGATGCATTTCCGGAAGTTCAGTGTTGTGGTCTTGGAGGATGCGCCGCTGGCAAGGAAAGTGACGTAGCACAGGCTATGACAAATCAGGTAAAGAATTCTGAGGAAACAGAATTGTATACATACTGCGCTTCTTGTATATGCAGTTTCAGGAGAAGAGGATATGAAAAGGCAAAACACATTTTGCCAGTCCTTATGGGAATTGACGAAAAGGTACCACTTGGCAAAACTCCGATTTTAAACCGAGCAAAATGTAAATTCAAATAATATCATTTTGGAGATCAAAAAGATGACGATCAAAGAATTAGAAGAATATATTGTGATCTGCAGACGAGGGAGTCTGGCGAAAGCATCAAAAGAACTTTATATGTCGCCACAAGGATTAAGTCGTGTATTGAAGAATCTGGAAACAGAATTGGATTGTACATTAGTCAATCGAATCGCTTCTGGACTTGAGCTTACTGAAAGTGGTGAATGCCTCCGTGATTATGCGGAAATTGTTCTTGCTGAGTATGAAAAATTAAAGACAGACATTGAGAAAATAAGAGCCAGCGCAGATGGTTCTGTAGATTTGTTGATGGCATATGACGTGATTCGTTATCTGACACCAGAGTGTATTATGGATTTTCAAAGAATGTATCCAAATATTTCCTTTTCTTTCCAGGAATACCCAGATCGAATTGTGGAACGTATGCTTATGGAGAAAAAAGGAAATGCGGCGCTTGCAATTGGTCCGTTTGTGGGAGATTGCTTTGATGTCCTGAGTTTGAAAAAATGCAGTTTGGGTTTGTTGGTTTATGAAGAACATCCACTGGCAAAACGAGGACAAGTTTGCGTGGAAGATCTGATGGACGAAAAGCTGTATTTGGAAAATAGCAGTTTTAAATTGAATGAGTTCATTCAAAGCAAATGTTGGAACAAAGGGTTTGAGCCTAATATTGTATTCGAAACGAATGGATTTGATATGTGCTATAAAATGTGTCGTATGAAAAAGGGTATCTCAATCACGGTAGATTTTATACATGATGATATGAAGACCGATGGTCTTGTCATGGTGCCATTTGAAGAAAAGGACATGATTTGGGAAATAGGTTTGCTTACTTTGAAAGACAAGGTTTGTGAACCGTCGATTGAAAAATTTATCCAGTTTGTGGAAAGTCGCTTGGAATAAACGAAATGTTGGGGGGACTCAACAAAGCGCGTGTGAGCATTTGAACTATAGTCTGTTATAATAATGCCGAACGATTCTAAGGAGGAATTTCACGTATGAAAAAACGTATTACAACACTTTTTTTGTGTTTGGTGATGGTTCTTTCGCTTATGGCATGTGGAGCAAAAGATGAAGGAGCATCAATCAGCCAGGAAGATGTGGCAAATATGACATTTGAAGAACTTGTAGAAGCGGCAGGCGGCACTACAGTGACATTTTATGGATGGGGCGGAGATGATAATCTTAACGCATGGTTGGATGATTTCTTTGCACCGCGCTTAAAAGAAAAATATAATATTACATTGGACAGAGTTCCAATGAACATTGAAGATGTCTTAAGTCAGCTCCAAGGTGAGATCACAGGTCAAAAGAAGGATGGAGACATCGATATGATCTGGATCAATGGAGAAAATTTCAAGACATGTAAAGAAAACAACATGCTTTACGGTCCATTTGCAGGACAACTTCCAAACTATCAGACATACATTGATCAGGAAGACGAAGAGACACTTGCAGATTTCTGCTACCCAATCGAAGGCTATGAAGCTCCTTACGGAAAAGCACAGCTTGTTATGATTGCAGATACAGCGGTTGTTTCAGAACTTCCAGCAAGTGCAGATGAATTCATGGAATTTTGTAAAGCAAACAAAGGGAAAGTAACATATCCAGCACTTCCAGACTTTACAGGAAGCGCGTTTGTACGTAATATTATTTATGAGATTTGTGGTTGCGAGCAATTCATGGATATGGAAGCAGACAAGGATACCGTAAAAAAGGCAATTGAACCTGCTCTTCAGTATTTGAGAGAATTAAATCAATACTTATGGAATGAAGGGAAAACATTCCCGGCAGATTCTGCAGCTCTTGCAAATATGTTTTCGGATGGAGAATTATTGTTGGATCTCTCTTATGAAGCTTATTCGGTTGCTACAAATATTGAAAATGGAACATATACTTCAACAACTCAAGCTTTCCAATTTGAAAATGGAACGATTGGTAACACGAACTATATCGCGATCGCAGGTAACTCAGGTAATGTTGCTGGAGCAATGGTTGCGATCAACGAGATGATGGACCCAGAAGTTCAGGCAGATCGTTTTGCAACGATTCGTACTATTCCAGTTGTAGAATATGATTCATTAAGCGATGAACAAAAAGCTGCATTTGATGCAGTTGACATAGGTGAAGGTGTAATTTCGCAAGACGAACTTCTTTCAAAACGCCTTCCAGAAATGCCATCTACTCTTGTTCCAATCATTGAAGAAATTTGGGCAGAAGAAGTAGTTGGACAATAACCAAGAAAATAAGGAAATAACAATGAAGAAAAAACTGACGCCATATTTGTTGTTGGTGCCGCAGCTCATAATTGGAGCTATATTTATCATTGGTCTGGGAACTGGGATCATCCAAAGTTTAGGGGTGATTCCAGCTTTTGGCTTAACGGAACCAACTTTGGATTATTATAAAGAGGTATTTACGAGACCTGATACTTTGCAATCTTTGAAGTATAGTTTATACGTTGCATTTGTATCGGCTCTTTTTGCTGTAATCATAGGTACATTTATCTGTGCAGTTTTAGTCTGGAAAAACAAAACAAAAGGTGGGGTTCTGAGAGTGGTTCAGATACCAATTATCGTTCCTCACGTAGTGGTAGCTCTTTTTGTAATAAATATTTTCTCGCAAAATGGAATACTCGCGAGAATCTGTGCTGCATTAGGATTGATCGTGGAGCAACAGCAATTTCCAATGTTGATCTACGATGCAAATGGTATTGGCGTGATCCTTGCATACGTATGGAAAGAAATTCCTTTTATCATATATTTTGTAATTGCCCTTATGGCAAGTATTAACGGAAGTTTAGGGGAAGCTGCTGTGAATTTAGGAGCCAGCAGAATACAGTCCTTTATGAAAATTACGCTTCCGCTCTGTATGAATACAATCTTGAGTGGCTTTTTGATCGTGTTTGTATTCGCCTTGGGCGCATATGAACTTCCATTTTTATTAGGGGCAACAAAACCAAAAGCATTGCCAATTTTGGCATATATTGAATATACAAAACCCGACTTGCTGGCACGTCCATATACTATGGCAATTAACGGGATCATCATTATCATTTCGTTGCTTGCAGCAGTTGGATATTATATCTTGATAAAACGAAGCACGAAGAAATTAGAAGGGTAGGAATGATTATGAAAAAACATATTTTAGGTAATTTGATCATTTCTCTATTCATTCTTCTGATCATATTGCCGCTTTTTACAATCGTGTTGTGGGTATTTACAGAGCGATGGGCATGGCCATCTTTAATACCACAAACATTTTCGCTTCGTGCAGTTGAGGCGATTTTTAGAGATGGGAAAGAATTGGCGCAATTATTTGCGTCCAGTGTGTTTATATCTCTTGCAGTAGCTTTTTTCTCTGTGGTGATTGGCACAATGACTGCAAGAGCATTGGTGTGTTATGATTTTTTAGGGAAGAAATTATTTTCCTTCCTTTCGTTGCTACCATTTCTCGTTCCGGCAAGTGTGTTTGCAATGGGGGTGCAGATTGTTTTTATCCGCAATGGGTTAAGCGGGACTGTCTTTGGCGTGATCATTGCACATCTTATCTGTTCTCTCCCTTATGCAATAATGTTGATCCAGGATGGCACAAGAGCCATGGGAAGAGGACTGGAGGAACAAGCCAGAGTGCTTGGAGCAGGACCATGGAAAGCATTTTCCAGTGTCACATTACCAAATCTTTTCCCTGTAATTTTATCGGCGTTCTCCATGTCCTATATTGTGTCTTTTAGCCAGTATTTTCTGACATTGATGATAGGCGGGGGGAGTGTAAAGACTTTTTCTATCGTCATGGTGCCATTTCTTACGGGAGGACAGAGAAACTTTGCCAGTGTGTACAGCGTGATCTTTCTAGTGATCACAATCGTCATATTTGGCATGTTCGAATGGGTTGTCGGACGTTTTACAAAAGAGCAGGACGTGGAGTATTATTAAGCAGGAGGAATATATGAGTCTGAAGATTACAGATCTTTATATAGATTTACAAGAGGATGAAATTTTAAAAGGGGTAAACCTGGAAATCAAATCGGGAGAGTTTGTCTCTCTTCTCGGTGCGTCTGGTTGCGGGAAGACCACACTTCTAAAAAGTATAGCGGGATTATTGGATATAAAATCAGGTGATATTTCGCTGAATGGAAACTCAATCGTAAATCTTGCACCTGAAAAAAGAGGGACGGTTATCGTGTTCCAGGATTTGAGACTATTTCCTCATATGACAGTGGAACAGAACATTGCATTTGCGATGGAACTTAAAAAGATTCCAAAAGATAAACAGAAGCAGAGAGTAGCAGAACTTTTGGAAGCGGTGCAATTGCCAGGATTTGAAAAACGAAAAATCAGAGAAATGTCTGGGGGACAAAGACAGCGTGTTGCATTGGCAAGGGCATTGGCAGCAGATCCAAAGATTCTTCTTTTGGATGAACCATTCTCAAGTTTGGATGAAAATCTTCGTTATGAGATGGCTCGCTTGGTAAAGAAGCTTCATAAACAGATGGGTCTTACTGCTGTTATGGTTACGCATGACAAAGCGGAAGCTATGAAGGTTTCCGACCGAATTGCTTTAATGCAGGATGGAAGTGTTCTTCAATATGACAGTCCGGAACAGATGTTTTACCATCCAGTTTCGAAACCAGTTGCCGATTATATGGGACAGTCTAATTACATTGAAGGTATGATAAAAGGTGGAAAGTTCATAAGTGATGTGGTAACATTTGAAACAGATAAAGAAGATGGAGATTATGAATTGATGGTAAGACCATCCGCTATAAATCTAACACATGAAAGCAATTGCAAGTATAGAATTCAGGAAGTGCTTTTTGAGGGGGAAACTGCAGAGATTACCTTAAAAGCGAATGATTCTCAATTGCTTGTATGGATGCTTCATCAGGATTTTGCCAAACTTCAGGTGAAGACTGGCGAAGAAATTGGTGTTCTGGTAGATGGAGAAAAAGGAACTTTATTTCAAAAATAACAAAAGGGGAATGTATATGAGAAAGATAATTCATGACTGCGATTGTACTTTTGGAATCAACGGATGTGATGTGGATGACGGACTTGCACTTCTTTATTTGTTGGGAGATCCAGAAGCTGAAGTGTTGGGCGTCACTACGACATACGGAAATAACAAGCTAGAAGAGGTATATCCAAATACAATAAAATTTTTGGCGGATATTCATTGTTCTGATATACCAGTTTACAAAGGTGGAGCTCACGCAGAAGATTTGGACAACGAAGCGTCATTATTTCTGGCGGAAATGGCGAAAAAGCACGCGGGTGAATTGGAGCTTCTTGTAACAGGTTCTGTTACAAATCTCTACGGTGCTTACAAACATAATCCAGATTTTTTCAGACAGATAAAAAGGATTGTGCTGATGGGAGGTATCACGGAACCATTGGTTTTTGCAAAGAAAATCATGGACGAACTTAATTTTTCGTGTGATCCTGTTGCAACATTCACAACTTTGACAAGTGAGACAGAAGTAGCCGTGATCACAGGGAATAACTGTTTGAAAGTTCTTTTTACAAGAGAAGAATATGACAGAGAATTTATGGATGAAAGCAAACCAGTTGTAAGATTTATAAAAAAGGAAACGGACTATTGGTTTGATAACAATATGAACGATTATGGGATTCCTGGCTACTATAACTGGGATGTTATCGCAGCGGCATATATGATGCATCCAGAATTGTTTGAAGTTAAGAAAATAGATTTCGAACTTTCAGTTGAAGAGCTCAAGTCAGGGAAATTGGCGATCAGTAACAATGAGATGGAGAAAAATTGTACACTTGAGATTCCAGTAATCTTGGATGGACCTACTTTCAGCAGACATATTTATGACACTTGGAAACGCGTAGAATTTTAATATATAAGTATGAAAATATCAATTATTATACCGACTTACAATGAAGAAGCGACAATAGAAAATTTGTTGAGAACACTAAAACCTTTGAAGGATCGGTGTGAGGTTCTGTTTGTAGATGGTGGAAGTACAGACAATACTTTCCAGATGATCGGGGAAGAGTATCGTGTACTTTCAGCAAAAAAAGGCAGAGCAAGCCAGATGAACTATGGGGCTTCTCATAGTACCGGTGATATTTTGTTTTTCCTTCATTGCGACAGCGAAGTTCCTGCAACAGCGCTGGAAGAAATTGAGGAAGTGATGCAGAAGTATCAAGTGGGATGTTTTGGAATTGCATTTCATTCAAGGCATTTCTTTATGTGGACATGTAGAGTAATTTCGAATCATCGGGCGAAGGTTCGCCAGCTTATGTTTGGTGATCAAGGTATTTTTATTGAAAAAGAGTTGTTTTTTGAAGTGGGTATGTTTCCTGATATGCCAATCATGGAAGACTACCAGATTTCTATGACCTTGCGAGAAAAAGGGATTCGAATGGGCATGACAAAAAGCAGAATTTACACATCCCACAGACGGTTTCAGGGAAATACAATTCAGAAACTCAAAGTAATGTGGGAAATGAATCGATTACGTGCCATGTATAGAAGAGGAGTTCCAATCGAAAAAATTGCAAGAATGTATGAAGATGTGAGATAGATTTACTTGAAAACAGGAGGATATGATCATGAAAAAAACGTTAAAGATGTTTGGGATTTTCTTACTAGCCATGTTATTGATGGTTGGCTGTGGAAATGAAGAAGTACCTGAAAATGATGCGACAGTAAGTGATGAAGTGGAAGCGAATTTTGAAGGTGAATATGTAGCAACTGTTGATTATGTGAAAGAACATATGAATGATGAAAACGTTCTTTTAGTGGATTGTCGTGGTGCTAAGGATGCAAAGAAATGGACGATCGAAGGGGCAATCGCGACAACATGGAAAGAACTCTGTACATGTTCGGATGAATATGGAAAATCAGGAGATGAAGGCTGGGGAAAGATCCCAGAAGCTGCTGATCTTGCCGAAAGACTTGGGGCTCTTGGTATCACAAAAGATAAAGAAATCATCACGCTTGGACACACAACAGAGGGTTGGGGAGATGATGCCCGTGTACTTTGGGAACTTGTTGCAGCAGGTTATGAAAATGTGAAAATTGTAGACGGTGGTATTGATGCTGTGAAAGCGGCTGGAGTTCCAACACAAAAGGGAGCAAGCGAACCAGTTGCGGCGGAAGTTACGATCGATACGATCGATATGACACATGTTATGGGAACAGAAGAACTCACAGCAAACTACGATGAGTATGTTATTCTCGATGTTCGTACACAAAAAGAATATGATGGAGCTACAAAATATGGGGAAGCAAAGGGTGGACATCTTCCAGGTGCAATCTATTTCCCATATCTTGATCTTTTTGAAAAAGATGGTTCATTAAAATCAAATGATGAAATTATAGCAATGGCAGAAGTAGCAGGTATTTCAAAAGATGATAAGATTGTTGCCTACTGTACAGGCGGTATTCGTTCAGCATATGTTCAAATCGTTTTGGAAATGTGTGGATATGAAAATACATGGAACTACGACCAGTCATACTGGAGATGGTGCGTGGTAAATGACGTAGAAAAATAATCTTTATATAGAGGGGGAATCTTGCAGGCGAGATTCTCCTTTCGTATAATGAGATAGAGGAAAAAGGTAAAGTTATGCTTGAGTTAATTAAAGCTTATAGTCAAAAAGAAAAGTTTAGAAAAAGTCTTGGATTATCAACAGAAATGGAACTGGAGTTTACCATGTTGGCACAAGGAGAATATAATATGAATTATCTGTTTGTGCATCCAGTCACAGAACAGAAACTTTTGCTGCGTATTAACATGGGAAGCCAGATGCATTTAGAAAATCAGATTGAGTATGAGTATCACGCGTTGAAACAGTTAGAGGCGTCTGAAAGAACTCCAAAGGTATATTTCGTAGATGGCAGCAAAACAGATATTCCATATGGTATTATGGTTATGGAATATTTGCCAGGCCAGGTTATGGATTATGAAAAGGATATGAGAACTGGTGCGGAGATTCTTGCAGACATCCATGCAACACCAATAGATGCAAAGGGAAGTTTGATTCATTCGGCAAATCCGTGTAAAGAGATTTTGGAAGAGTGTAATCAAATGTTCCGTATTTTTGAAGAATCGGAACTGGCAGATGCACATAAAAAGAAGCAGATTCGAGCGATGCTTGATCTTTGTCAGGAAAAGACAAAACACATGGCGGATTACGATGGATACAAATGTTGTATCAATACAGAATTGAATTCAACCAACTTTCTTATCAATCAGGAAGGGAAAAGTTATTTGATCGACTGGGAAAAACCATTATATGGAGATCCGGGACAAGACTTAGGACATTACTTGGCACCGACAACAACATTCTGGAAAACAGATGTGATCCTTACTCAAGAAGAGACAGATGTTATTTTAGATTACTATATTGAGTGTGTAAATGGCAGATTTGATGTGGCAGGTCTGAAAGAACGTGTAGGTATTTTTATTCCTGTGACATGTATGAGAGGTATCACATGGTGTGCCATGGCTTGGGTGGAATACCAACAACCAGACAAGGCGATTCGTAATGAGTCTACTTGGAAAAAGCTGAATGAATATTTGGAGCAGTCATTTATTGATATGCTGGAAGTGCGTATCAACAATATGAGAGGTTAATTATGATAAAAAAAGTATTGCTCAAATTGAGGGACAAAATTTTTAGAAAACAAGACAAAAAATTAGATGAACTTCAAAAGAAAGTGAATGATATTCAGAAAAAATTGGATACTCAGAAGAAGCAAAACACACAGTTGAAGTCTTACATTGAAAAAGAATTCAAAAGACGTGATCTTTGGACTGTAAAGAAAGCAGAAGTGAAGTGGCTCGCAAAAGATAAAAAAGTTTGGGTGATCAAAGCTCCATTTCCAGATAATAATGGAAAATTTGCATGGGGAGAGTACTTTTTCTCATCTGCTTTGCAAAAAGCATTGGAAGATTTAGGTTATTTTGTTGTGGTTCAGTCTTACGACGATTGGTACTGTGAGATTGATGCGGACTATGTATTAGTGCTTCGTGGACGCCATACATATCATCCGGATAGAAGAAACGAAAAGTGCAAGTACATTCTTTGGCATGTATGTCATCCAGATATGGTTTCGAAGGAAGAGTATGAATTGTATGATTTAGTGTATGTGGATTCACTCTCTTATGCGGAAAAGCTGGATCAAGAAACGACTGTACCTGTAAAACCATTATTAGTATGTGTAGACACGAACATTTTCTGTCCAAAGGAAGAAGCAGTGGAACATGATCTGGTATTTGTTGGCAATACAAGAGGTGTGAAGCGAGAATTTGTTTCTTGGTGCGAAAATCACAAACTGCAACTCCAAATTTGGGGAGGTATGGAAGGCTGGAAGAAGCAACTTGGTAAAGAAACGAACATAAAACTTCATGGTTTAATTGATAATAGTGATTTACCAGATTTATACCGTAAATCAAAAGTGATTTTAAATGATCATTTCAGTGATATGCGAGAACAAGGATTCTTGAACAATCGAATTTTGGAAGCTTTATGTAGTGGAAGACCACTCTTGTCGGATTACTGCCCGGATTTTGAAAAACTGTTTGGAGACAGTATTGTTTATTACAAAGATGAAGAAGATTTTGTGGAAAAATTGAAGTACGTTGAAGAACATTACGAGGAGCAAAGACAGAAAGTATTAGATATTTGGCCAATGCTACAAGCAGAGTTTTCATTTGAAAAACGAGCGAAAGACCTTGTGGCCGAGGTGACGGCCATGGAAAGAGAAGAGATAAGGGAATAATATGGAAATAAAACAAATACAAGAAAAATTTGCTCAAGGATATGATTGTGGTCAAGTTGTTTTTGCAAATTTCGCTGAAGAATTAGATATGTCGAAGGATATGGCTAATAAAGTATCTGCATGTTTTGGTGGCGGTATGATGCAGGGAGATGCATGTGGCGCCTACACAGGATCCTTGATGGCAATCGGCTTAAAGTATGGTCACTTTAACGAAGAAACACTTTTGGCAGATAAAGACGTTATGATGACAAAAACTGTAGAATTTAAAAAACGATTTTTTGAAAAATTTTCTTCATGCAATTGCAGAGATTTGTTAGAATATGATGTTGCTTATCCTGAAGAACTTCAAAAAGCAATTGAAAGTGGACGAATGACAGAATTCTGCCCAACAGTTGTCATGACAGCAATTAAAATTCTAGAAGAAATATTAGAAGTACAATAATAGTAAAAAGCGGTTGGTTTTGTAATAACCAACCGCTTCTTTGTGCATTATTTTTTGAAATGTTCTTTTGTGAGTTTTGCAACCGTTCCAGATAACAGGAACAGAGCAATTAAGTTTGGAATCGCCATAAGACCGTTACATGTATCTGCAATGTTCCAAATTAAACCTAAGTCAGCAGTAGCACCTACAATCGCGATGAGTGAGTAAGCTACCATGAATGGTTTGATGATTTTTGAACCAAAGATGAATTCGCTACATCTAGCTCCGTAAAGTCCCCAACCAAGAATGGTTGAGAATGCAAAACAGCAAAGAGCAACTGCAGTGAAGATAGATACCCAATTGCCATATGTAGCAGTAAAACCACTGATCGTAAGTTCGGCACCTGCATCTACACCAAAGGCAATGTTGATACCGCTGCAAAGGATGATCATTGCAGTTAAAGTACAGATAACAATAGTGTCTGTAAATACTTCAAAGATTCCAAAAAGACCTTGCTTTATTGGGGCATCTGTATCAGCACATGCGTGTGCGATTGAACCAGTACCGAGACCGGCTTCATTAGAGAAGATACCTCTTGATACACCCTTTTTCAAACTAAGGAAGAAACTACCTATTACACCGCCTGTAACAGCTTGTGGATTGAATGCACCGTAAATGATTGCATGGAATACTTCAGGGACAGCTTTAATATTGAGAATAACAACGCCAAGTCCTAAGATAATATAAAGTATTGCCATAAATGGAACTAAACGTTCAGTAACTGAACCAATACGTTTGATTCCACCGAGAAGAACAGCGGCAACCACAAGTGCAATGATAATACCGATAATAAGATTAACAGTTCCTTTTGATGAAGCATCAATTATATTGTAATTCATTAACGCTGAGTTAATAGCTGTTGTGATTGTGTTAACCTGTGTGGCATTTCCTGTACCAAATACAGTGATTGCACCGAGAATTGCATAAAGGTATGCCAAGAAGCGCCAATTTTTACCAAGACCGTTTTTGATATAGTACATTGGGCCTCCAATGTAATCTCCTTTTTCATTTTTTTCACGGAAATGAACGGCTAATGTTACTTCGGCAAATTTTGTACACATTCCAAGTAAAGCAGATATCCACATCCAAAATACGGCACCTGGGCCACCGATTGCGATAGCACCCGCAACCCCAGCAATATTACCAGTACCTACTGTGGCAGCAAGAGCGGTACATACTGCCTGGAATGGAGTGATGGCACCAACCGAAGACTTTTCTTTTTTCTCAAAAATGCGTCCGATAGTTGATTTCAAAGCAAAACCAAATTTACGAATTTGAATAAAATTGGTTCTTATACTGAGAATAAGACCAGCACCGATAATGCAAATCATAGCAGGAACACCCCATACGAAACTGTTCACTGCTGAGTTGATCTGTGAAATGGTTTCTAACATAAAATTTTCTCCTTAAACATAATATCTTGTCTAGTATACCATAAAATTCCGGTAATGCCAATTGACAATTTAGTGCAGAAGGAGTAAACTAATTGCAACAATTAAAAGGGGCGCTGGTAATTGAGCTGGCTGAGATGGAGTGTATTCATTCCGAACCCGTGAACCTGATCTGGATAATGCCAGCGTAGGAAGAGTACATTTTGATCAAAGAATTGGAATTCTAGCACCTGGAGCATATCCGGGTGCTATTTTTTCATTTAAAATATAGCGCGCGAAGAAAAATGCACTCCTAACACACTCAGGTTCGTAATTTTATTCAAAAAAAGAAAAGGAGAAAAAATTATGAACGCAAGCGTAGCAATTCAAGTGTTGCCTAAGGTAAATGGCGACGAAGAAACAATCCGTGTTGTAGATGAGGTGATTGCATATATCAAGTCTACAGGATTAAACTATTTTGTGGGGCCTTGTGAGACTTCCATCGAAGGTGATTATGATGAACTGATGGAAATTATCAAGGAATGCCAAAAGGTAGCAGTAAAAGCAGGAGCAAAGTCGGTGTCCGCTTATGTGAAGATTAATTACCGACCAGAAGGAGACGTGTTAACCATTGAAAAGAAAGTCACAAAACATCACCAATAGAATATGGTCATGCTCAGCGATTGCAGTAGTCTTGATTCTGTGGCAAGGAATTTGTTCCATCGGATTGGTGGATAGTTTTATGTTGCCATCTCCAATACAAGTGGCAGTGGCGTTTGTCAGAGAATTTCCTTCTTTGATGCGAGAATCTATGATTACTCTGACAGAAGCATTCTTGGGATTGATGCTCGGGATATTACTTGGTTTCATCATGGCAGTGCTCATGGATCAGTTCGATAAATTGTATAAGGCTTTTTATCCACTCATCGTACTGACACAGACTGTTCCGACTGTGGCAATTGCGCCGCTTTTGGTACTTTGGTTTGGTTATGAAATGGCGCCAAAGATTATTCTGATCGTAATTACTACATTTTTCCCAATCGCAGTTGGACTTTTGAATGGATTTAAATCTGTGGATACTGATTCTATCAGTCTGCTTCGTGCTATGGGTGCAGGCAGATGGCAGATTTTCTGGCATATTAAATTTCCAGGTGCAATGTCACAGTTTTTTGCAGGACTTCGTATCTCAGCATCGTATGCAGTTGTTGGAGCAGTAATTTCCGAATGGCTTGGAGGATTTGGAGGATTAGGTGTTTATATGACTCGCGTGAAGAAGGCATATTCTTTTGACAAAATGTTTGCAGTCATTTTCCTGATCTCTGTCATCAGTTTATTGCTGATGAAGGGAGTAGACCTTTTGCAGAGGAAATGTATGCCTTGGGATAAGGAGGCAAAATAGATGAAGAAAAGTGTATTATTATGGGTTGCAGTTATGATGTTAATATTGACTGCATGTGGAAATAAAGAAGACAGTAAAGTGACTTTTGTTTTGGACTGGACTCCAAATACAAACCACACAGGACTTTATGTGGCAGAGGCATTAGGATATTTTGAGGAAGCTGGAATTGAAGTGGAAATCCAACAACCACCGGAAGATGGAGCAACCGTTCTCGTTGCTTCAGGAAAGGCAGATTTTGGTGTTTCTTTCCAAGACTCTATGGCAGCCGCTATTTCGGGAGACGATGCATTGCCAATCACAGCAGTTGCAGCAGTGATTCAGCATAATACCTCTGGGATTATTTCCAGAGCAGGCGAAGGCATGGATGTGCCAAAAGGAATGGAAGGACACAGCTATGCTACATGGAATGGAGCAATCGAACTTGCTACATTAGAAGAAGTTGTTAAGGCGGATGGCGGAGATTTTTCAAAAGTTGAATTGATTCCAAGTACAGTTACGGATGAAGTATCTGCGCTTAAGACAGATTCAGTAGATTCTATCTGGATTTTTTATGGATGGGCTGGCGTAAAAACAGAACTTGAAGGATTAGAAACAGATTATTTTGAATTTGCTGATATTGATCCTGTGTTTGATTATTACACACCTGTTATTATCGCAAACGATGATTTCTTAAAAGAAAATCCAGAGACAGCCAAGGCATTTTTGGCAGCAGTAACAAAAGGCTATGAATATGCTATTGCAAATCCAGAAGATGCTGCTAAGATTCTCTGTGAGGCAGCACCAGAATTAGATGAAGAACTTGTGGTTGCAAGCCAAAAATATTTGGCGGATGAATATAAGGCAGATGCACCTTACTGGGGACAGATTGATCCGGACAGATGGAATGCATTTTACCAGTGGGTAAATGATAACCAACTGACCGAATTTGAAGTGCCGCTGGATACAGCATTCACAAACGATTACTTGCCAAATTAGGAGGAAAACATGGCAGTTTTAAATGTAAGGAATGTTTCAAAATCCTTTGATGATGAAAAAATTATAAATAACATATCCATGGAACTTCACCAGGGCGAGATTGTATCTCTCCTCGGTGTGAGTGGTGGAGGTAAGACTACGCTTTTTAATATTATTGCGGGATTAAGTATGCCTGATGAAGGAAGTGTGTGGATGGATGGAGAAGAGATTACTGGAAAACCTGGCAATGTAAGTTATATGTTGCAAAAGGATCTGCTTCTTCCATATCGCACGATCGTAGATAATGTGGCACTCCCTCTTATCATTCGTGGTATGGAAAAAAAGGAAGCAAGAAAAAAAGCTGCCAGTTATTTTGGGGAATTTGGTCTGGAGGGAACAGAAAAGAAATATCCCTCACAACTTTCCGGTGGTATGAAACAGAGAGCTGCACTGCTCCGCACCTATCTGTTTTCAGAGAAAGTAGCACTTTTAGATGAACCATTTTCGGCGCTTGATATGCTTACAAAGCAGGCAGTTCATGAATGGTATCTGGATGTAATGGAAAAGATACAGTTATCTACATTTTTTATTACGCATGATATTGATGAAGCGATTCTTTTATCAGACAGAATCTATCTTCTGACGGGAAAACCAGGCGAGATTACAAAAGAAATTGTGATTAAGGAACCTAAACCAAGGAGAAAAGATTTTAATCTGACAGAAGAATTCTTAGAGTACAAGAAAGAGATACTAGCTCATTTGAGCTAGAAGGGGAATTCGGTTGACGAATTCCCTTTTTTATAGCACAATAATAAAAGATGAATATGAAAGATGGAGGTAACGTATGAAGGTTTTAAACGGTTATGAACCAGCATCAGTTTTGAAGTTTTTTGAAGAAATCTGTGGGATTCCACATATTTCTTATCATGAAAAAGAATTAAGCGACTACTGTGTCGCTTTTGCAAAAGAAAGAGGACTCTATTACGAACAAGATGAACATGCAAATGTGTTGATCATCAAAGAAGCAACTCCAGGTTACGAAGATGTAGAACCGATCATTATCCAAGGTCATCTTGATATGGTTGGTGACAAATTACCAACATGTCCTATCGATATGGAAAAAGAACCAATCGAAATCATGGTGGAAGGTGATTACATCACTGCAAATGGAACAACGCTTGGAGGAGATGACGGAATTGCTATCGCATACGGGCTCGCGTTGTTAGATGCGGACGATATTCCACATCCACGTTTGGAAGTAGTGCTTACAATCTGTGAAGAAGTAGGATTAGAAGGTGCAAATGCAATTAATTTAGATACATGTAAAGCAAAACGTTTACTAAATATCGACTCTGAAGAAGAAGGAGTATTTACAGCAGGTTGTGCTGGAGGTATGCGAGTTGATAATGTAATTCCAATGGAAACAGAAGTAAACAAAGGAGTTTACTGCGAAGTGAAGACAAATGGACTTCTCGGTGGACATTCTGGTATTGAAATCCACAAGGGTCGCGTAAATGGTAACGTGCTTCTTGGAAGATTCTTCCTTGCATTAAAGGAAAAAACAGAATTTGCGATCGTAGAGATGGCAGGCGGCGTGAAGGATAATGTTATTCCTAAGAATGCTACAGCTTCTTTCTTAGCAAATGATGTGGATGCAGTAAAGGCAGTTGTTGATGTGCTCAATGCAGAATTGAAAGCAGAATACGGTGTGGCAGATCCAAATGCAGAATTAGTTTTGACAATAGGTGAAGAAAAAGAATGTACAGTTCTTTCTCAATGTTCAAAAGAAAAAGTGATTACATTCCTTAACCTTATGCCAAATGGTGTTCAAGCAATGAGTCAGGATTTACCAGGACTTGTTGAAACTTCCCTCAACATGGGTGTTATGAAAGTAGATGCAACTGAAATCAAAGTTTCATTCTCGCTCAGAAGCTCTGTGGTAAGTGCAAAAGAATATCTCGCAGCGAAGTTAAAACAAATGACAGAGATGCTTGGAGGAACAGTAGCATTCCGCGGAGACTATCCAGCATGGCCATATGCAAGAGAGTCAAAACTCCGCGATCTTTGCCTGGAAGTTTATAAGAAACAATATGGTAAAGAAGCAAAGGTAGAGATTATTCATGCAGGTTTGGAATGTGGAATTCTTTCAGGAAAAATCGAAGGATTAGATTGTATTTCATTGGGACCAGACATGTTTGACGTGCATACACCAGACGAAAAGATCAGTATCAGCTCTATTGCAAGAGTTTGGGATTTCTTAAAAGCAGTATTAGCGACAAAATAATAAGAAAGCTGACGCGTAATTAGCAATGTCACTAATTACACGTCAGCTTTTGTTATTAATCGCGCATAAATTGATTAATTACATATAATACGCCGTCTTCGTCATTAGACTTTGTGATGAAGTCGGCTTTTTCTTTTACTAATGGTTCGGCGTTTGCCATAGCAACTCCAAGTCCAGCATATTCGATCATAGACAGATCATTGTAGCCATCACCGCAACAGATCATCTGGTCTGCAGTAAGGCCGATACTGTTTAAAAGCTTCTGCAGTGAATTTGCCTTGTCGATATTCTGAGGTACAACTTCCAGGAAAAATGGCTGTGATTTGTACACATTGAGGAAAGAATGGAATCTTTCCTTCAATACTTTCGCAACTTCATCGAGAAGTGTTGGTTCACCAGTTACCAGAAACTTGTTAATTGGAAAGTTGATATATTCTGCAAAATTATCAACTTCAACAATTGGCATGCCTGTGATCATGGCTTCAATTTCGTCATATTCATTGGACTTGATTCCAGATATGATTTCCTTGTCTGTGTAAGTGATAATATCAACATCATCAAACTGTTTTACGATATCATATACCACAGGAATTGCACTTGGCGGAACCGTTTTATCATAAACAATCTGTCCAGTGCGGCAGTTGATGATACGCGCTCCGTTAAATGCAAGAATATAACTGCCATAGTCTGCAAGGCGTAACATTTCAGCCAGAGGTGTGATACCTGGAGTAGGTCGACCTGAGGCTAATACAACTTTCTTGCCAGCTGCCTGAATTTCAAGAAGCGCTTCTTTTGTTGGTGGTGTTATTTTCTTTTCGGAGTTAGTTAATGTACCGTCCAAGTCCAGTACGAGCATTTCGTATCTCATAAAAACTACCTTTCACGATTAAAAAGAAAGAGTCTGTAATTTTTCAACAATCTCAGGAAATTCCATTCCGTGAGAAGCTTTCACAAGGACACAGTCATCCTTTTGAAGAATTGTTTCTGCCTGAACTAAGAAGTCTGCTTTGGTATTAAAGTGGTAAACTTTTGTGTTGCTTTCGGAAGCACCGTCTGCTGTATGCTTCGAAAGAGCACCGATACAGATCAATACATCAATTTCTTTTTCAGCAGCATGTACACCGACGCTTCTATGCAATTCGTTTTCATTTTCACCTAATTCGAACATATCCCCGAGAATGGCAACTGTACGAGAATCTGCTGTTGCAAGAACATCGATAGATGCTTTTGTGGAAATTGGATTCGCGTTGTAGCAGTCATCGATGATAAGCAGGGAATCTGTAGCGATCATATTGTTGCGGCCAGAAACAGGAACGAGTGTCTCGATACCTGTTTTGATTTCTTCGGATGTAAGACCAAGTTCGCGTCCGACAAGAGCACCTGCGAGGGCATTGTAAACCATGTGATGACCTGGAATTGGAATCAGCACATCGATGCTGTTATCCCCAAGGTGAAGTGTACAAGTAGTACCTCTGAGGGACAAACTGTGGATATTGTCCGCATAAGTGTCAAGTTCTGGGGATAACCCAAAGTAAAGAGGGGCTTTATTATCCCAATCTTTGACTGTGATCAATTTATCGTCATCGCCGTTTAAGATGATCTTTGCATCTGGCTGACTGAAATCAAACATTTCAGTTTTGGCTTTCAGAACACCATCACGGTCGATGAGATTTTCTAAGTGGCAAAGGCCGATATTTGTGATGACACAGATATCTGGACGGGCCATCTTTGTAAGTCTATGCATTTCATCAAAGTCACTAATTCCCATTTCGAGAACAGCAACTTCATGTTCTTCGCGGATATTAAAAATAGTAAGAGGAAGTCCGATTTCGTTGTTGAAGTTTCCGGCTGTTTTGAGTACGTTATATTTCTGTGAAAGTACAGAAGCAATCATTTCTTTTGTACTTGTCTTTCCAACGCTGCCAGTGATGCCAACGACTTTAATGCCAAGGGCTTTACGGTAGTGTTCTGCCATATCTTTTAAAGCTTGTTCACTGGAAGAAACAACGATATAAGGATGAGTTGCCCCTTCTAATTCATGCTCAGACAATGAACAAAGAGCTCCTTTTTCCATTACTTGTGGAATAAAGTCATGACCATCTACACGGGCACCTTTGATTGGCACAAAAAGGAAACCTTCTTCCACTTTTCGACTGTCGATGGCAATTCCGCTCACCTCTATATCTAATTTTGATTCATCGCCGTAGTAGTGACCGCCACATACTGTAGTGATTTCTCTTAAAGACATTGATTTCATGAAAATGTCCTCCGATTATGCCTGATAACGAGCTAATGATTTTTCAATAATAAGCTCACAAAGTTCTCCATATGGAATGCCAGCTACAGCTGCTTCTTGAGGAAGTAAACTTGTAGGTGTCATACCTGGAAGTGTGTTGACTTCAAGACAGTAAATGTCGCCATTTTCGTCTAATAAGAAGTCTGCACGTGAGTAGATATCTAATTTTAATGATTTGAATGCGAGTTCAGTTGCACGTTGCATTTTTTCTGCAATTTCATCAGGAATTGGAGCTGGACAGATTTCCTGTGTAGCGCCTGCCTGATATTTGTTTGCATAGTCAAAGAAACCAGTTTTGGGAATAATTTCGATAACTGGAAGTGCCTTGTTGTCAATGATACCAACTGCAAATTCGCGACCTTTGATATAAGGCTCGATTACGACTTCATCTTCGTATGTAAATGATTTTTCAATAGCATCTTTGTATGCTTCTTCAGTATCTACAATGTAAACACCGATACTTGAACCGCCAGAACATGGTTTTACAACTACTGGAAGCTTTAGACCAAGGTCTGCAAGTGGTGTTTCTTTGTTTGACTTTTTGAGAGCAGTTCCAAGAGGAGTTGGAACACCAGACATTTTGAAAATCTGTTTTGTAACGCCTTTATCCATAGCGAGGGCGCTTCCAAGGTAATTAGGACCAGTATATTTGATTCCTAAAAGGTCAAAAGTCGCTTGTAATTTTCCGTTTTCCCCAACATCTCCGTGAAGAGCCATGAAAACCACATCGGCCATACGGCAGATTTCGACAACATTTGGGCCGAGGAAGCAATCAGATTTGTCTTCTCTTGAATTTTTTACTGCTTCAAGATCTGGTTCTGTTGTCTTGATACCTTCTGCAATTTCAAGATTTGCATTTGGAAGATTGAATACTTCTTCCAAATGATCGGCAGCGTAAGGCAAACCAAGATAAACATCTAAAAGAAGAACTTCGTGTCCTCTTTCTCTCAAAGTTCTGCAGATTCCGGCACCAGAAGTGAGGGATACATCACGTTCTGTACTTAATCCGCCAGATAAAACTACAATTTTCATAATTAGTTATACTCCTTTTGTTTGAACTAGTCAGCAACACTCATTTGATTCAATAAAGCTTGCTTTTCGTCATATAATTTTTGTGATAAGTCAATATATACTTTATGAGGGTTGAATAAACGTTTTGTTTCATCCCACAATGTTTCTTTTTCTTCTTTACAGTAAGCTGCAATTTCCGTAACAGTTGGTGAATTATATACACATGCACCATTGAGAAATACAGGCACTAGGATTTCACGAACAGTAAATGTGCCTGCAGCAAGTTTTGTTTTCTTCCATGTTGAAACAGGGTCAAATAACAAGAGATCTTTTTCTGTATCGATTGTTTCACCAACGAAACAAATAAGGTCGGCACGCATCTTACCAGTTTCTTTATCGTAGATACGGTAAATCGTCTTGTTACCTGGATTAGTGATCTTTTCTGTGTTTTCAGATAATTTAATCTTCGATACAAATGATCCGTCTGGCTGTCTAATAGCAGCAAGTTTATAAACGCCGCCGAAAGATGGGTTATCTTTAGATGTAATAAGGTTTGTACCAACGCCCCAGGATGTAATCTTCGCACCTTGAATCTTAAGGTCGTGAATCAATAATTCATCCAAATCGTTGGAAGCAGAGATGACAGCATCTTCAAAACCAGCTTCGTCTAACATCTTACGAGCTTTTTTAGAAATATATGCAAGGTCACCGCTGTCGAGGCGGATACCATAATTTTTGAGTTCAATACCTGCTTCTCGCATTTCTTTAAATACACGAATAGCATTTGGCACACCCGACTTGATCGTGTCATATGTATCAACTAAAAGTGTACATGCACCAGGATAAAGATTTGCATATGTTTTGAATGCAGTATATTCATCTGGGAAACTCATAACCCAGCTGTGCGCATGTGTTCCTCTTACAGGTACATCAAACATTTCGCCAGCTAATACATTGGAAGTACCAACACAACCACCGATCATTGCAGCTCTTGCACCATATAATCCAGCGTCTGGTCCTTGCGCACGACGAAGACCAAATTCGAGAACGCCGTCACCTGCAGCGGCGTAAACAACGCGTGCTGCTTTTGTTGCGATCAATGATTGGTGATTCACAATATTTAAAATTGCTGTTTCAATGAGTTGTGCTTCCATGATAGGAGCAACAACTTTGAGAAGCGGTTCTTTTGGGAATACAACCGTTCCCTCTGGGATCGCGTAAATATCACCACTAAAGTGGAATCCACTCAAGTAATGCAAAAAGTCTTCACTGAATATTTTGAGACTGCGCAGATAATCCACGTCTTCGTATGTAAAATGTAATCCTTTTACATATTCAATTACTTGTTCCAGACCTGCTGCAATGGAATAACCACCTTTGTTAGGGTTGGAGCGGAAGAACATATCGAACACTACTGTTTCATTTTCTCCTCGTTCAAAATAACCTTGCATCATAGTTAATTCATACAAGTCTGTCAATAAAGTTAGATTTCTTCTTTCCATAACGTACACTCCTTTACGATCGAGAGCATTTTCCATGCCTAACTTATATTATAACATTAAGTTGCCTTAATTGGAATAGTTTAGTATAATGAAGTATATTTTGAAAATCGGGAAGAGGATATATATGGAGACAAATAACAACAAAAGATTATCAGGGATTTTATTACATCCAACAAGTTTTCCATCAAAGTATGGAATTGGTGATCTGGGACAGGCAGCGTATGACTACGTGGATTTTCTCGAAAAAGCAGGACAACATTTGTGGCAGGTGCTTCCACTGACACCAACAGGATATGGCAATTCACCATATTCAAGTTATTCAGCATTTGCAGGGCAACCACTCCTTATAAGTCCGGACCATTTGCTCGAATTGGGGCTTTTGACAGAGTGGGAACTGGAGACATGTCCTACAGTTGAAGACGAGGAACGTGTGGATTTTGAGGCGGTTACAGAATGGAAAAATTTACTCTTAAGACAAGCATATTCACGCTTCGAAGAAAAAGCAGATGCTGAACTTATGAAAGAGTTGAAAACATTTGTGAAAAGTCATGCAGGATGGCTCACAGATTATGCTCTTTATATGGCCTGCAAGGATGCCCAGGACGGAAAGGAATGGTTTGACTGGGAAGATAAATATCGTAAGGTAGATCGCAAAGCGAAAGCTGAACTGAAGAAAGAACTTGCAGATGATATGAATTATCATTATTTTGTTCAGTTTATTTTCTACAAGGAATGGGCAGAATTAAAGAAATATGCAAATGAAAAAGGAATTCTTATTATTGGAGATATGCCGCTCTTCGTTTCAGCAGACAGTGCGGATGTGTGGGCAAATCCAAAGCTATTCCAACTCAATTCAGAGGGTCAGCAGACAGTTGTAGCAGGAGTGCCACCAGATTATTTCTCGGCAGTAGGGCAAAGATGGGGTAATCCATTATATGATTGGAAAGAACACAAGAAGACCAAATTTAAATGGTGGGTTTCAAGAGTTCGTCATCAACTGGAAATTGCAGATTATGTACGCATTGATCATTTCCGTGGCCTGGAAACATACTGGGAGATTCCAGCAGAAGAAGAAACTGCTCTGAACGGTAAGTGGGTAAAAGCTCCTGGAAAAGAGCTGTTAGAAACAATCGAAAAGGAACTCGGGGAAGGACTTCCAATCATTGCAGAAGATTTGGGTATCATCACTCCGGAAGTAGAAGAACTTAGAGATATGTTTAATCTTCCTGGTATGAAAGTGCTTCAGTTTGGTTTCGAGGCGGAAGAAGAAAGCACACATTTACCACACCAGATAAAAACAACAAATTGCGTATGCTATTCAGGAACACATGATAACAACACAACACAAGGGTGGTACGCAACAGCAACAGAAAAGACAAGAGATAAAGTAAGAGTTTATATGAATACAAACGGAAATAGTATTCATAGAGATTTTATCCGTACATGCTTTGGTTCAGTAGCAATGTTTGCAATCGTGCCAATGCAGGATGCTTTGGGACTTGATGAAACTGGCCGCATGAATGTTCCTGGCGTTGCAAATGGTAACTGGAACTGGCGTTATAGAGCGGATGTGTTGTCAGACGGATTGGCATATGATCTTGCTATGTTGTCGCGTATTTATGGCAGATAAGAAAGGATTTTATTCATGATCAGAATTATCTTAGATTTTTCGTTTTTGGTTCTTTTCCTGCTTGTTTCTTACCTGATATTTCCGATTATGTGGGTATTGGGAAAGATTGACAAGAAGAAAAAGGATTACACATGCCTTCGAATTGTACAGTGGGGATTTCGGGTGCTTATCAAGGGGGCAGGAACGAAAGTAACTGTGATCGGAAAAGAGAATATACCAGAAGAAGCTGCATTGTTTGTGGGAAACCACAGAAGCTTTTTCGACATTATCATCACGTATACACATTTTAAAAATCGCATCGGTTTTATTGCAAAAGATGCGGTGGAAAAGGCGCCATCGCTTCGTGTATGGATGAGACATTTGTATTGTCTTTTCTTGAATCGTGATGATCCACGTGAAGGTATGAAGATTATTTTAAAAGCGATAGAACAGGTGAAAGACGGCATTTCGATCTTTGTATTCCCAGAAGGAACCAGAAATAAGGGCGAGGAACTCAGTATACTTCCTTTCAAGGAAGGCACCTTTAAGATCGCAACAAAGACGGGATGTCCGATCGTTCCGGTCTCAATCAATAATACAGCAGAGATTTTTGAAAATCATTTTTCAAAATTAAAAAAGACACATGTAGTTATTGAATACGGAACACCAATTTATCCAAAAGAACTTAGTCGTGAAGAATTAAAAGGAATAGGTGCAAAATGCCAGGAAATGATTCATGATACCATTAAAAAGAATGCAGAATTGGTGTAAGATGAAGCTCATTCAACTAGAAGTTGGATGAGCTTTTTTGATGTGGAAAGGAATGAATCTGAATCGTTTCGTATAGAATAATAGAGAAATAATGACAGAGGAATGCGATGAAAAGAATATTGTTTTTTATATCATGGGGGATAGCGTTGTTATTGCTTTCTTCTTGTTCAGTAGAAAAACTCAAGACAGAGAAACTGAGAGATATCGAATTTACGGTAGTAGATGAGGATGACATTCCTGAAGAATTCAAGGATGATATTGAGGAAAAGGAGGAGAAAGTTTTCAAAATGACTTATGAGGATCAAGGATATCTTTACATAGCAGAAGGATATGGGAAACAAAGCACCAGCGGCTACAGTATCGAGGTGGACTCTGTCTATGAGACGGAAAATGCGATCTATGTGCGCACCAATCTGATAGGGCCTAGGGATGAAGAGATGATTTCTTCGAAATCGACTTATCCATACATTGTGATCAAGATGGAAAGCGTTGATAAAAATGTTGTGTTTCAGTAAAGGGGGAGGAAAATGGAGATTATAACAAAACAGTTCGAATTGTATCAAATGGGACCAATGGTGACCAATCA
>JAZQMU010000114.1:0-9484 GCA_045543595.1 Faecalimonas sp. | reverse complement strand
CAAAAGATTTCTCCTGATTTTGAGATTCTTAAACCATGTCTTAAAGTGGCGTTCCCTAATATGTTGCAACGTTTTGGAACATCTTTAGGGTATGTAGCATTTGCTTCCATGAACCTGTAATCCTGTTTTTCCAAGTGTTGTATATTTCATAATTTTCGTCCTTTCGCAATCAAAATTCAATTCAAAATATTATACCACAAAAAAGGGTTGCACGCCATACGTGTAACCCTTTCTTTCACATCAATTCTTATTTGATTTTTGCTACTAACTGTCCATCAGAAACGTCGATCAAAATCACATCGCATCTTCCTACATTTCCACTGAGAATCATCTTTGCTGCCAATGTTTCCACATGCTTTTGCAAATATCTCTTAAGAGGTCTTGCACCGTACATCGGTTCATAACCGTTATCTACAATATACAACTTCGCTGCATCTGACAGTTCAATTTCTACTTCTTTTTCAACAAGTCGCTTATTTACATCTTTTATCAAAAGATCTATGATCTTGCTTACATCTTTCTTCGTAAGTGGTTTAAACATAATGATCTCATCCAGACGATTCAAAAATTCTGGTCTGAAATGACCGCGAAGCTGATTCATTACCATCTCTTCGTTTTCTGATTGGATCTCACCATTTTCATCAATACCATCCAAAAGATATGCAGAACCGATATTGGATGTCATGATTAGAATTGTATTTTTGAAGTCTACCGTTCTTCCTTGTGAATCTGTAATTCGACCGTCATCCAACACTTGCAATAACACATTGAACACATCTGGATGTGCTTTTTCCACTTCATCGAAAAGAACGACTGAATAAGGTTTTCTTCTGACCGCTTCCGTCAGCTGCCCACCTTCGTCGTAACCTACATATCCCGGAGGGGCTCCGATCAGTCGTGATACAGAATATTTTTCCATATATTCACTCATATCGATTCTGACCATGTTGCTTTCATCGTCAAAGAGATTTTCTGCCAATGCCTTTGCAAGTTCTGTTTTTCCAACACCTGTTGGTCCAAGAAACAGGAATGAACCAATCGGTCTCTTCGGATCTTTAATTCCAGCCTTTGAGCGGATAATAGCTTCCGAAACCTTTGTCACACCTTCATCCTGACCAATGACACGTTTATGAAGTTCTTCGTCCAAATGCAGTGTTTTGTTTCGTTCACTTTCATTTAATTTCGATACCGGAATACCTGTCCATCGTGAAATAATCTGTGCAATCTCTTCTTCTGTCACACTTTCATGAACGAGTGACATTTCTCGTTCTTTTACTTTCTGTTCTTCTTCCTCTAACTGTTTCATAAGTTGTGGAAGTTTACCATAACGAAGTTCAGCTACACGCTCCAGATTATACTGGCGTTCTTCTTTTTCAATTTCCTGATTGATCTGTTCAATCTCTTCACGCATTTTCTGCAAACGTTCTACGGAAGATTTTTCATTGTCCCACTGAGCCTTCTGTCCCGCAAAATTCTCACGAAGTTCAGCAAGCTCTTGCTGAAGATTTGTCAGCCTTTCCTGACTTAATCTGTCATCTTCTTTTTTTAACGCCGCTTCTTCAATCTCAAGCTGCATGATTCTTCTCTGAAGTTCATCCAGTTCTGCCGGCATAGAATCCAATTCTGTCTTGATCATAGCGCAGGCTTCGTCCACAAGGTCAATCGCCTTGTCAGGCAGGAAACGATCTGAGATATAACGGTTTGATAAAGTTGCTGCTGCAACCAAAGCTCCGTCGGTAATCTTAACTCCGTGGAACACTTCATAGCGTTCTTTCAAACCTCTAAGAATAGAAATCGCATCCTCTACCGTCGGTTCATCCACCATAACTGGTTGAAAACGTCTTTCAAGCGCCGCATCTTTTTCAATATATTGTCTATACTCATCCAATGTAGTTGCGCCGATACAGTGAAGTTCTCCTCTGGCAAGCATTGGTTTTAACATATTACCTGCATCCATAGCACCGTCTGTCTTTCCAGCGCCAACGATTGTATGGAGTTCATCAATAAATAAAATGATTTCCCCCTCGCTGTTTTTCACTTCTTCAAGAACTGCTTTCAAACGCTCTTCAAACTCACCACGATACTTGGCACCTGCTACAAGGGCACCCATATCTAAAGCAAATATCTTCTTATCTTTGAGTGCTTCTGGAACGTCACCTCTTACAATTCTCTGTGCAAGACCCTCTACAGCTGCTGTTTTACCCACACCTGGTTCCCCAATGAGTACCGGATTATTCTTTGTCTTTCTTGACAAAATACGAACCACGTTGCGGATTTCAGCATCACGCCCAATAACCGGATCCAGTTTTTGCTCTCTTGCTCGTTCTACCAAATCCTGACCGTATTTGTTCAAAGTATCGTAAGTTGCTTCTGGATTATCATTCGTCACACGTTGGTTACCACGCACCGTTGCGAGCACTTGTAAAAATGTTTCTCTCGTGATGCCAAACTCTTTAAAAATCGATTTCAGTTCCTGATTTGCATACTTGAGCAATGCTAAAAACAAATGCTCTACTGAGACATATTCATCACCCATAAGTTTCGATTCATCTTCAGCATTGATCAGAACTTTGTTTAAATCTTGTCCTATATAAACCTGGCCACCTTGCACTTTCGCACGTTTGCGAAGTCCTTCTTCTACTCTGTTTATAAATAATTCTTTTTGGATGTTCATCTTCTCGAGAAGATTCAGAATCAAACTATTATCTTGTGTTAATAATGCATATAATAAATGCTCTTGACTAATCTCTTGATTGCCATACTCGTAGGCAACCTTCTCACAGTTTTGAACTGCCTGCAATGAATTCTGTGTAAATTTTTGAATGTTCATGTAGTTACCTCCTGAATTTTATTTGTTCTAGGTTAGGTATAACACGAATTGTTAGCACTGTCAAGATGTGAGTGCTAATTTTCTCCACATTCACTGAAATCCATTCTTACAATCTCACCATTTTCTTTTACTGCATACAGCTGATCATTCTGGGTCAATTCGATATACACAATATCGTTCAAAAATTCCATGGTTACATTTACATTCTTTGCAGCGGTACAATATACAGTCCCATCTTCCCGGAGTCCTGCTGCCACTTCACTGCCTGCCGTAATCTGACAGACTTTTTTCCATTTATGACATTTTCCCAAACCTGTATAATCGTCAATACTAAATGAATCTGTAAATTCATCAAAAATGTTCTCATAACGAATATCATCCGCATAAACAACATCTCCGTTTGCGCGAAGTCCAATAATAAAATCAGAACCGCCCTTGATATCAATCAAATCATCAACACCATAGAAAATGGTAGGATCTATGTTGCTATCCTTCTCAGATTCATAAAATTTAACTTTTCCATTTTGCAGATGTAAAGAACCATGCTCGGTAATTGCAACTTTAGGTCTTTCTTCTTTTATTTTTCCAATATATTCATCCTGATAAGAAACGACAACCTGATCTGTCCCACGCAAAGCATGCTTTCCAATGACACAATCCTTTGGAATATTTTCTATTTTCCTCAAAGCCTTACAATCTTCAAAGGCTGATTTACAAATCGTCTGCAATGAATCAGGACATACAATTTTTTTCACTTTATTGTGATTAGCAAAGGCATATGGATTGATTACTTCTGTTCGATTTTCGATAACTACAATATCTCGATCCGCGCCAATTAAAAGTTCCTCACGTTCCACATTGTACAAACCAGATTCCACAAACAACAGTTTACCAGGATCTCTTTTTTTGAACTTCAATACTTCAACACCCACACCAAGCAGCGCTGTCGGATGAATTTCAATAGTGTCATTTTCTAAAATAATTTCTGAAATCAGGCTGCATTCTTTAAAACAACCTTTTCCTACAAACTCTACAGTACCTGCAATTCGTACTTTATGGATGGACGACATTCCTGAAAATGCATAGGCACCAATTATCTTGATGCCTTTGCAAATGATCACTTCTGTAATATAATCTTTTGACCAAGGTGCATAATGATGCGTATAACATCTTTGCAAATAACTATCATCATACATCTCAATCTCTTGTGGTTCTTTTGGCAGATAACTTGGAATATTACCTTTACCAAATACAATTAAACGGTTAAAACAATCAATGAAATAGTAAACATTTTTGCTGATTCTTTTTACGATTTTGTAATCTAACATACATTTCTCCTTAGTCTACCTCAAAATAACTTTGCAGTTTCCAAATCTCTTTCGCATATTCTTTGATAGTTCTGTCTGACGAGAAGATACCTGAGTTGGCGGTATTTAACATTGCCATCTTCGCCCATTTTGCTTTGTCTTGATATGCTTTATTCAACTCTAATGTAGCTTTCATATAAGAATCAAAATCTTTTAAAACAAAGAAGGTATCCGCTTCACGACCACGCCAATAAATCAAATCATCCCACAATTCAATAAATGTAGATGGCTGACCTTCTGGAACATTTTTCATAGTATATGTTCCATCCACAAGCTGGTCCATGACACCTTTCACGCGTGGGTCCATAAGATAAATATGGCAAGGCATGTAATCACGTTTTTTCTCATGCTCCATGACTTCTTTTGCAGTCATACCAAACAGAAACATATTTTCTTCGCCCACTGCATCTCGAATTTCTACATTTGCCCCGTCCAAAGTGCCAATAGTCACAGCACCATTCATCATAAATTTCATGTTACCAGTACCTGATGCCTCTTTGCTTGCTGTAGAAATCTGTTCGGATACATCGCTGCCTGGAATGATCAATTCTGCCATAGTCACATTGTAATCCTTAAGAAATACGACTTTAATCTTATCGTTGATCGAGGTGTCATTATTGATAGTATCTGCAACAGAATGGATCAGTTTCATAATCAGTTTTGCTTTGTGATATGACGCAGCCGCCTTACCTGCGAATATAAAAGTCATTGGTTCAAAGTCCATCTCAGGATCATTCTTTAATTCATTGTATAAATGCATGATACGCATGATATTTAACAACTGGCGTTTATATTCATGAAAACGTTTGATCTGCACATCGAAAATAGAGTCTGGGTTTACTTTAATCTTTGTTTTTTCTTCGATATATTCTGCAAGACGCACCTTATTTTCACGTTTTATCTTCATGAATTTCAGCTGCGCAACCTCGTCATCTGCATAAGCTTCAAATCTCTTAAATTTCTCAGGTTCAGCAAAGCGAAGCATTCTTGCCAGTTCTGGGTTGGCATGATACAAGAAACGTCTATGTGAGATACCATTTGTTTTATTGTTAAATTTCTCTGGCATCAACTCATAAAAAGCTTTCAGTTCACGTGATTTTAAAATCTCTGTGTGAAGCTTTGCCACACCGTTTACAGAAAAGGAAGCAATGATCGCCATGTTTGCCATACGGATCTGTCCTTCTTCTATGATTGCTACGGTTTTCTTCTTGTCATCATCAATTTTTTCCAAGAAGCGTCGATCAATTTCCTGCACGATCTTATAGATTCTTGGAAGCATTTCTTCAAACAGATCTACCGGCCATTTTTCCATGGCTTCTGCCATGATCGTATGGTTTGTAAAAGCACATGTTTTTGTAGTGATTATCCAAGCTTCTTCCCAAGAGAGCCCGTGTTCATCCATAAGGATTCTCATAAGTTCAGGGACAGCCAAGGTTGGATGCGTATCGTTCAGATGTAAGCACACTTTATCAGGAAAATCTGTCCAGTTTTTATATTTCTTTTTAAATTCTGCAACAATCTGCTGAAGGGATGCTGATACAAAGAAATACTGCTGTCTCAAACGTAGTTTTTTACCTTCTGGCTTTTGATCGTTTGGATACAAGATTTTGGTAATATCTTCTACAGCATCATACTTATGCTCAAATTGGTTGAATTGGTTTACACTAAATGGTTCCCCTGATTTTGCATCCCAGAGACGAAGTGTGTTCACAATACCATTACGAGCACCAACAATAGGAATATCGTAAGGAATGGCTTTTACCAAATCATAATTTTCATGAATGCAGAGAAATTTTCCTGTCATAGGGTCTAAAATCTCTCTTACATTGCCACCAAATTTTACATATTGAACATGATCATCGCGTCTGATTTCCCAAGGATAATCTTCGCTGCCCCAATCATCTGCAAGTTCTCTCTGACCACCATCTTTGATATCCTGCTTAAACAAGCCATATTTATACTTGATACCACATCCGTACACAGGATAACCAAGAGAAGCTGAAGATTCGAGAAAACAAGAACCAAGGCGGCCGAGGCCGCCATTGCCAAGTGCAGGATCGCGTTCTTGATTTTCGATTTCATTGATGTCGATCTTGAGTTCTTCTAAGGCTTCCTTAATCACTTCGTAAGAGCCTAAATTCATAAGATTATTGCTATAAAATCTACCTGGGAGAAATTCTGCCGAAAGATAATACGTCTTTTTCATTTGTAAAAAGTCATAATTTTTGTCAGTTTCCATCCACGCATCTACAATGTCTTTTTTTACTGCCATACATACTGCATAGTAAATTTCTTTGTTAGTTGCATTTCCCAGGTCTTTTTTATATTTCATATGTAGATTACTTTTTACATCCATCTTAAAATTTTCTTTTTGAATCAATTTTTCCATTTTCTTTTCCTCCTACTTTTGATAAAACTGACTTGCCACATAAGCGGCTAAGCCAATCACGATTTCAACTACATTAATTACGGTCATTACTGTCATCTTTTTCTTCCTCCTCTTTTTTTAAAAAAGTAATCTTGTCTTTACTCATTTTTGGACAATTTTTAAATGCGTTTGGATGGATCTCGATCTCGTTAGGATCAAAATAAACACCCACATGCTCCAACCAATAACAATTTTCAAATGCATTTTCACCAATATAACGACACGTATATGGTAAAATAACTGAACTAAAATCCCAATTTTTGAATGCTTCTTTTGCTATTCCTAATACAAGTCTATCTTCAATTTTTTCTGGAATAATAAGGCGTTCACTCATCCAGTCACCCTCTAATTTCCCTACCAAATATCCATCTCTATTTGTATCGTAGTAAAAATAAAGCTTGTTCAATGTTTTTTTCGCTTCTTCGCGCTCAGCCTCATATGGATAGCTAAATAAGTTTCTAAGAGTCTGATAATAAGTTGGGTATAACATTCCGCGAAATCTTCCAAGTTCATAGGCATCAAATGTGATACAGGTTGCTGGAAGCTTCAATTCTTTTAAACCTGTCTTATAAAAAGCTCTGGTATGAATTTTTACACGTTTTCCTCTTGGACTAAATGAAATCCATCTTAACTTTTCGCATCCTTCAAATGCATAGGCATCAATTCTTGTACAGCTCGCTGGAACTTCCACATAAGTTAGATTTTTACAATTTCGAAAAGCACGTTCACCAATGTATTCTATACCGTCCTCTAACTTTACTTCCGAGAGATCGATTCTGTTTTCATATGTTCTAGCTTCAATTCCAACTGTCCCTTTTAATACTGTTTCAGATTTCATAACCAATCCCCACTTCCCACTCAATCTTGTTGTCTTCTGTGATTCTAAAATACTCAACGCCGCTTCCTGTTGTTTCGAGGTATACTCTCTGACCATCTTCAGTGAATACCCAGTCTGAACATTTGTCACCGTAATGACTTAAGATACGACACCATGCATTTTCAGGTACTGAGACAAAACCTGCATAAGCGTCAGGACCATCTTCGCGAACACCAACTTTATATCTTTTTACTCTGTAGATTTCGCCTTCATAAAAAAGTAAATCCCCCATAAAATAGATATTAAATGGAAGCTTTCTATGCTTACCTTTCACCTTTCTCTGAGGTGCATAAAGTTTTTTCATCATCCTAAAAACCCCCTTTTTCTTTTATGAAAACATGTGATTTTGACGAAAAAACCGATTTTTTTTGTAAAATAAAAAAACTGGAAAAAATTTTTCCAGTTTTTTAAATATTAAGATCCGGGATTCCATATTGAACTCGTTCTTGTTCCCCTTCCTTGTGATAGAACACTCCGTTCCATGTGTTTCCGTCCAAGAAAGTGCCTTGAAATGTTCCATATTCTGGGACTTGCACTTGCCCCCATCCTGTAAACTTTCCGTTACATTTCATACCCGAATAAATAGCATCTCCGCTTTGAGAAGTCACCTTTTCCTGTTTTACCCATTCCCATTTTCCAGAAACAGATTTCCTTCCTTCCTGATTTGAATACACATAGACACCTTTTCCATCAGGATATCCTTTTTTTACACGTCCTTCGTAATAATCTCCTGTGATATTATCTTCCAGTTTTGCTGTATTCTTTTCTTTGATTTTATTCTTCAAAAGAAAAGCACCTTCCACCAAAGAGGCTATGGCAAATACGGTTGCCAAACCTTGTGCGCTTTCTGTTTTTTCCTCGCCTATAGTTTGCAGTGCATCCAGCATTTCATCCGCATTTTGAAATCTTTTGCCCATGTCTGATTCTGTCGCCTTTTGAATCACACTCCATAACTGTGGACTGCATCCTGAAGGTTTCTCCCCTTTATTTCCTTTGCAACGTTGCTCACGAAAATATTCCACATGCTCATCTCCACTAGCGCAGTAATATAACACCATCCCCAGCGAGAAAATATCCGCCTGCTCTGTAGGTATCACGTTCTCATCATCAGTCTCTGGAGCATTATATCCCTCCGTCAGAGAATAATAAATACCTTCACTCTTATCTACCGTTGCGCCAAAATCACCAAGTTTGAAAATCTTCTGTCCGTTTTTTTCGATATAGAAAATATTACTAGGCTTCAGATCCATATGTAAGATGATTCCCATACGGTCTTTTTTTCTTCGATAAAACACATCTTTTGCGTCATGATGCAGCACTTTTAAAGCTTCACACATATGTATGCCTAAACGAATTGTCAGGCTCTCCGTAAACTTTCCCGCTTCTCTCAAACTACTCAAAGTATCATAATACGGCATCTTCATCGCAAACAGGCAAATACTTCTGTCGTCTGATACAATTGTGTATGGCTGAGATATGTATAACAGATAATCATTGCGTGTTTTCGCAAGTTTCTCATTGCGCGTTAATTCATCCTGATAAATACTAAGCAGTCCTTCTCGCAAGTTTGCTTCCAACTGCAAGTCTCCTGCCGCCAGCTCTCTTGCTTTTTTATTCACATCGATTACTTTCAGTACTTCCTGTTTTTCTCCATGGATCGCGTAAATGTCACCACTGCCGCCATATGCAATTTTCTCACCTAATTGAATGCCGTATTTCAACCAAAACAATTCATATAAACTGCTATATTCCATGGTACTAGCCCTCTCTTTCGCTTCCTCTTGCTCCGTATTTTTTGTCATACGTTTCCTTCAAATCTGTCATCCACTTTGCATACATATCCTGAAATTCCTTTGTAGTCATTTCCAATATTTTTTGCTCTTTTCTACATTGTGCCCAGACATTATCAATTTCTCGTAACATCTGTATCGTCATCGCATCCTTTTGAAAATCCAGACGTACAAACCCGACGTTTTCCAACA
>JAZQMU010000113.1:0-12077 GCA_045543595.1 Faecalimonas sp. | reverse complement strand
AAAAGTCATAAATACAAAGAATAAGCTTCCCCACAATCTACCCATACTCATGTTATTAAAGATATTAGGTAATGTAATGAAAATTAAAGGTGGACCACTATTTGGTTGTACACCATACGCAAAACATGCAGGGAAAATAATAAGTCCAGATGTCAAAGCAACAAATGTATCTAGTACAGCAACGTTTACTGCTTCACCTAAGAGGGAACGTTTTTTGTCAATATAGCTTCCGAAGATTGCCATAGAGCCGATACCTAAACTTAAAGTGAAGAAGGCTTGATTCATTGCACCAACGATTACTTCACCGACACCGATATCTGCCATTCGCTTGAAATCAGGAAGAAGGTAGAAAGATAAACCTTCTGAACCGCCATCTAAGAAGATACTGTTTGCTGCAAGCACTACCATGATAACAAGTAATGCAATCATCATAACTTTTGTTACACGTTCCAATCCGTTTTGAAGTCCCATAGAGTTAACTGCAAAACCTGCTATCACAACAATTGTTGTAAAAAGGATTAGAGCTTTTGGTTCACCTAACATAGAATTAAACATTCCTGTTACTTCATCTGGTGTTGCACCTGCAAATTTCCCTGATGCCATATCTACAAAGTAACGAACCATCCATCCGGCTACTGTTGTGTAGAACATCATTAAAATATAGTTACCGATCATAGCAAAATAACCATGAATATGCCATTTGCTTTTGGGTGGAGCAATCTCATTGTAAAGATGCACAGGACTCTTACGACTTGCACGTCCAACTGAGAATTCCATTGTCAATACAGGAACTCCAAAGATTAAAATAAAGAATAAATAGAGCAGAACGAATGCACCGCCACCATATTGGCCAACCATGTATGGGAATTTCCATACGTTACCAACGCCGATCGCACAGCCTGCGCTAATAAGAATGAAGCCAAGGCGGCTTCCTAAGCGTTCTCTTTGCATAATATTCACCTCAAATAATTTATCACTTTAAAGTTATATCAGAACAAATAGAAAATGTAAATGCTTTTTTCGATAAGAATAGAAAAAACACAAGGAAATTTGTGTAAATCCTTGTGTTTTCGTATTTATTGGAATTTTTTGATTACTGGTGGGATCCATTTTTCGTGGATTGGTAAGAAGATTTCTGCTACAGATCCAACAACAAATGCACAGATGACAGTACCAATTCCAAAAGAACCGCCAAGAAAGAAGCCGATTACAACGAAACTTACATCCACTACGATACGTGTTTTTCCAAAAGGTTTATGTAACTTGTCGCTGATGGAAATGGCAACCAAGTCATTTGGTCCAACGCCCGCATCCGATTTCATAACAATCGTCATACCAAAAGCAAGGATGACACAGCCAGCTGCAAGGGTTATGATGCGTATAACGAATGGATTACCTGAGTTGATAAAACCACATAAGATTGCTGTGAAGAAATCAATGATTGGTCCACCACAGAACATACATACAATTGTTCCAATCTTGACATAAGTTTTATCAACAAATAAAAGAATTACCATAATGATAAAGCAGATTGTCATGTGGGTAACTCCGTGGGTGACAAATCCAAGAAATGGAAGTCTCTGAATGGTACGGAAAATACCTTGAACGAGTACGTTAAATGGGTCAGAACCTAAGTCTGCCAGCAGGAATAAAGTGACTCCTAAGTGGGCAATCGTAAGACCGATCAAAAGAACAACCAGTCTCGCACAAATTTCTTTGATACTTCTTTTCATATAGTTAACTCCTATTCTTCATTTAATGCATCTTCCAGATCATCTGTTCCGATATTCACAGTGTTGATCGTGCGACGTTTTAATCTCATTTCGTCTGAAGTTCTGAGAATGAAATCTTTTATCATATCGCCATTTTTAATATGTTCTAATTTGATGATCGGATTGGTTGTATCACCTGTATGACATGTGATCGTGCTTAATCTGAACAGTCTTTCAAATAAAGTCTTAGTCAATGTTACATCTTGAATCTTATAAAGATAACAATCATTTTCTGTAAGTTTGATAAGACCTTCTTTGATTGTTAAGAGCTCTTCTGTGATGGTATATGTTGTAAAATAAATTGGCAGACCTAAAAAGGCAGTACGTTTCTTTTCGATAAATTGTGTCATAATAATACCTCCTATTTTTGTACAATGTATCTTTCGCCAGGCATAAACATGTGGAATTTCTGTGTTGGATCCACTGTGTATAACATATCTACAAAGTGTGCTGGATTCAAACCATTGATCGGATACAGATCATAATGCATTGGCACGATCATATCAGCCTTTGATTCTTTGGCAAGAATTAGCGCTTCTTCCACAGTCATGTTTCCGATAATGTCATCACGGAGCTTGTAATAACTACGTCCGTTGATCGGAACCATAAGTACATCTACATTCATTACGCGTTCTGTAAGACCGTCATATAAGCAACAGTCACCTGCATGGTAGATGGAAATGTTTCCGCAAATCAGTTTATATCCCATATCCATGTAGTTTCCATTTTCATCCTGACGAAGCTCTTCGTGAGCAGCAGGAATTGGAGTTACTTTGCAGTCATCAAGTTCAATCACTTCGTCGGCAATCGCTCCAATCATATGATCTGTTGCTATTCCGTATGAAAGAATTGTGTTTTTAATTGGTTCCGGAGCAATAAATACAGCTTTTGGATTACATTTTGCAATGTCACTGAGTGTGTATGGATCTGCATGGTCATAATGTTCATGTGTCAAGAGCACATAGTCTACAAAATCCAATTCACTTGCACTGATTGGAGAAGGATAATTACGTACCCATTTTACTGTTTCGCTACAACAATTTTCATCTGTGTAAGCAGATAAGTAAGGATCGATCACAATATATTTTTCTCGATATTTGATCAGATATCCTTCCTGACCGAGATAAAAAAGGGCTGCCTGATCGTCATTTAATTTCGTGTTTAAAATATAATTTTTATCCATGATTGAACCTCCTTTTACTTTTTTATTGTATTACGTCATGCTATAATATGCAATATAAAGTGATGGACTCTGCGTAAAATTAAGGAGGAAATATATGAAATCAATCGTAATTGAAAAACCAGGATTTGTACATTTAAAAGAGGTGGAAATTCCAGAACCACAGCCAGGATTTGTACGTATCAAAGTTATGGCAGCGGCAATCTGTGCTACTGACTTAGAAGTGTTAGATGGTAATATTCCTGCAAATTATCCGTTGACTCCAGGGCATGAATGGAGCGGAATCGTTGATGCAGTGGGAAGCGAGGAAGACAGTCATTGGATCGGCAAACGAGTAATCGGCAGCAGCGATGTAGCGTGTTTGAAATGTGAAGCATGCAGAAGCGGAAACTGGAGATATTGTAAAGATTTCGAGGAAATTGGATTCCGCAGAAATGGTGCTTATGCAGAATATGCAGTGTTCCCATCATACGGACTTGTAGAACTCCCGGAGAATGTTTCTTTCGCACATGGTGCACTTTGTGAACCACTAGGAGTTGCCCTTGGAACATTGGAAAAGGCAAATGCGAAATGTGGGGACACATGTTTGATTTATGGTGCAGGTTCTATCGGGCTTTGTATGTTGGCTGCAGCGAAAGCCATGGGATTAAAGAAAATTGTGGTTTGTGCAACGACAAAGAAACGTCTCACGATTGCAGAAAAAATGGGGGCATATCGCACAGTTGCAACTCGTGAAGAAGATATTATGGAGGTAATGAAAGAAGTACATCCAGGTGGAACCGATGTGGTAATTGATGCCACAGGTATTGAAGAATGTATTCAACAAAGTTTGAAACTGGCAAGAAAAGGCGGAACAGTAGCTCTTGCTGGTTATGGAAGAGGAAAAGTGATGAGTATCCATATGGATGATATTCATATTAACAATCTTCGTGTGGTTGGCGCAGGAAATAACTGGAATCAGCACAAAAAAGCAGTAAATCTTATGGCAGATGGTTCTGTAGATATTGAACATTTTGTTACAAATAAGATTTCGATCGAACAATTTGCAGAAGGATTGGAATTGGCAAGAAAACGTCCAGAAGGATTTGTAAAAGCGGTATTTTGTTATGAATAAAAAAAGTGTAGTAGGAATTGACCTCGGGACATCTTCCGTAAAAGTAATAAAGCGTTACCAAGATGGCACTGTGGAGAAGGTAAAAACTACATATGAAGAAATAAGCCCGAAGGGCTGGTGGGATGCAATCGGAGGGGCATTGTCACAACTGAATCTGACAGATGTGGCAGCAGTTGGCCTTTCATCGCAGGTTGGAACATATATTGTGGACGATGAGCATGTGATCAGTTGGAATGAAGGTGCTGGAGCTAAGGAACTTGCGGAAGTGAAAGAAGCTTATGATACAGACATTTTTGTGAAAGAAATTTCCATGCCTCATCCAAATATCGTGTCGTATCCGATTCCAAGACTTTGCTATATAAAAAAGAGATATCCAGAAGTGAAAAGAGTTTGCCAGCCGAAAGATTATATCTGTCAGATGTTGACAGGAAACTGGGTGACAGATCCATACTCCTGGAGAGGTCTTGCAAACCTGGAGACCAAAGAATATAGTGAGTTCTTTTTTGATGAATTAGGATATAGAAAAGAACAACTGCCAGAGATGAAGGATTATACAGATGTTGCGGGCTATGCAAAGACAATTTTTCCAGAAGGAACACCTGTCTATGTAGGATTAAATGATTATTATGCATCTTTACTTGGCATGGGAATACAAAATGAAGGCGATATGTTTGACATTTCTGGAACCAGCGAGCACCTGGGAATTATCGAAAAACAGATAAATGTAGAAACCAAGATGGTAAGCGGTCCTTATCTGAATGCAAATGTTCATTATGGTGTGACAGCTTCCAGCGGGGCATCTTTGAACTTTGGACTTCGTCTATGGGAAGGTGGAGTGGTAAATCTGGAGAAAGTATCAAAGCAGAATCCACCAATCTTTTTACCATATTTAAACGGGGAACGAGCCCCAATTTGGGACGCAGATGCAAGGGGAATGTTCTTTGGAATCGGAGCAGATTGCTCGAAAGAAGATATGGCTTACAGCGTTATGGAAGGTGTGGTATTCAGCCTGTATCACATTTATGAACACATGGGAAAACCGGAAGCGACTATGATGAAACTTTCTGGAGGTGCAGCTGTAAATCCAGTGTTAAATCTATTAAAGGCAGAGCTGTTTGACATTCCAGTGGCAGTATTGGAAGAAAGAGATACTTCAGCGTTAGGCGCTGTGATCGTGGCAGAGCGAGGTCTGGGATGGAAAGAAAAAGACTGTAAGATAAAAGAAAAAATGGAACCAACGGGTAAGTATAAAGAATGGCTTCACAAAAGGTATGCCATCTATAAAGAACTTTACCCAGCGGTAAAATTACAATACGAAACATTAAAGGAGACGAGTATATGAAATGTGTAATTTTAGGTGCAGGTAAGATCGCCAGAGGTTTTATCGGACACTTGCTATATCTCAGTGAGATTCCATTTACTTTTGTAGAGAAATTTGACGGACTTGTGGATCTCATCAACGAACGTGGTGAGTATACAGTCAATATTCTTGGAAACAGCGAGAAAAATTGTGTGGTAAAAGGTGCAAAAGCTATCAGTTTTTCTGATGTAGAAGCAGTGACAGATGCCATTTCAGATGCAGACGCAGTTTTCACATCTGTAGGTGGAAAAAATCTAGGTGATTTGGTTCCGCTTCTTACAAAAGGAATCGAAAAGAAAGCATTGAAAGGTGGAAATCTTAACGTCGTAACTTGTGAAAACTGGAAACTTCCTGCTACGATTTTAAGAAACGGTGTGGAAGAAAGTATCTGTGAAGAAGCGAAAGAATATCTTGCAAACAACGTAGGCATGACAGAAGCGGTAATTATGCGTTCAGGTATTGAATCAAGTGCAGAACTTTTGGCGATTGACCCATTGATCGTTAATGTGCAGGATTTCTGGGAACTTCCAGTAGATGCTTCCCGTATTGTAGGAGAACTTCCACCAATCATGGGATTGAAACTGATTCCTGAATTCACAGGGTTCTTGGAAAGAAAGTTCTATACATATAATGCGGCGAACGGAACGACTTCATTTGTCGGAGCTCTTCTCGGACATGTGCATATTGCGGATGCGGCTCACGATGAGAGAATTCTTCCAATTTTAGAAGGTGTTTATCAGGAAACAGCTCAGGCTCTTTCTAAGAAACACAATTTCCCACTGGATGAACAGCTTGCATTTACGCTTACATCTAAGAGGAAATTACAGGATTATACAATTGTAGACTTTATTGAGAGAAATGCCCGTGATCCAATCAGAAAACTGGGAAAAGACGACAGACTTGTTGGTTCTGCAAGACTGGTACTGGAATATGGCATTCGCCCAGACAATCTCTGTATTGCAATTGCAGCAGCAATTCACTATGTAAGTCCTGGCGATCCATTTGCGGAAGAACTTGTACGTATGAGAAAAGAAGAAGGAATTGATTACATCATTAAGAATGTATGCGAACAGGATCCAAACGGAGAACTTGGTATGCTCATTAAAGAAAAGATAGAATTATTGAAAGAATGGGGATGGATTCATGAGTAAGATCGTAGTAGTAGGAGCAGGGAAAACTGGCCGTGGATTTATTGGAAGACTCTTACAGGAAGCCGGAGAAGAAATAATCTTTATCGATAAGAATGAAGAATTGGTAAATCAGTTAAATGAAAGTAAAGAATTCAAAATCAGTTTCTTTGGCGGTGTTCGAGAACCATATGTTGTAAACAATTTTAAGATTACAACATGGGAAAACGCAAATCTAGAAGATGCGGAACTTATCATTGTGTCTGTAGGCGGACAAAACTTAAAAGATGTGGGAGAAAGCTTGGCGAAACTTTTAGATGATAATAAGCACTATTATATCATTACAGCAGAAAATGCTTCAAAACCATCGGTGACACTTCGCGACGCAATCGGTAAGGAGAATATCTCTGTAAGTGAAGCGACTGTGTTCTGTACAACAATCGAAGATGGCGGACTTGATATTAATTCGGAAAATTATCCATATATGCAATGTAATGCAGAATTGTTAGATGGTTATGTGCCAACAGCAAAGACAATCAGACCTTTAGGAAACTTTTCTGATTTCTTGACAAGAAAATTGTTTACTTACAATGCTGCTAGCTGTGTAATTGCATACCTTGGATGGGTAAAAGGCTACACGGTTTATTCGGAAGCTGCTAACGACGAGGAGATTCTTGCAAAGTTAGATGCCAACTATGTGACGACTAATCAAGTACTTTGTAAAGAGTTCGGCTATGAAAAAGAGGATCAGAAAGAGTTTGCTCTTTTATCCAGAAATAAATTTACGGACCGCACAATTGTTGACACAGTTGCCAGAAATGGTCGTGACCCACAACGTAAACTTGGGGCAAATGAGCGTATCATTGGTCCAATCAAACTCCATCACAAGTATGGCATCGATGCATCTGTGCTTGAAGAAACTGCAGCAGCGGCTCTGTTATATGATAATGACGGAGAAGATGCGTGGAGAGCGGTCAAAAATGAAAAAGGTGTAGAAGGAATTCTGACTGATATTTGTGGTCTTGAAAAAGATAGCAAAATTTATGCAAACATTATGGAGTATGTATTGAAATTAAGTTAGGAGAGATGTGATGAAGAGAACCAAATTATATAATGTCATGTTTCCTGTATGGATTCTATGGCTTTTTCCTGTTACATGGATTGTTGTTCTTCCAGCTAACTTTATCATTGATTTATTCGTAATCGTACTTACTATGAAATACTTGAAGATTACGGATATCAAGAAAAAATCCAAATCTGTGATTCTACGAGTATGGATTATGGGATTTGTGGCTGATATTATAGGAAGCCTTATCATGTTTGTTGGGAATATGATTGATTTTGGCAATGACTGGATCATGGATAATATTGTCATACCTCTTGGCACGAATCCGTTTGACAGTATCTGGGCTGTGCTTTGGGTAACACTTTGCACTGCATTTACAAGCTTTTTGATTTATCAGTTTAATAAAAGATGGTGTTTGAAAAAGGCCGACTTAACAGAATATGATACAAAGAAAATTGCTTTATCTATGGCAATTTTTACGGCGCCATATTTGTTCTATCTGCCAACTGTCTGGGTTTATTAGTATAAAAGGGACCTGTGATGACTTTAATATGTCACATGGTCCCTATTATGATGGAGCGGAAAATTAAAAATATGAAATAAAAACACGTTACAGTTTCGTCTAATATATAAAGGGAGGTGGAAAATTTGCGAAAAGAAGAATTTGCAAAGCGAATTGAAAATGTCAGAAGCAGGCTATACAAAACAGCAATGCTCTACCTTGGAAATGAAACCACAGCAATGGATGTATTAGACGAGACGATTTATAAGGCTTTTTGCGGTTACAAAAAGCTGCGTGAAGAAAGATATTTCGAAACGTGGATTACGCGTATATTGATTAATGAATGTCACAGTGAACAACGGAGACAAATGCGCTACAAAAATGTGGAAGAAATTCCAGAAACTGCGGAAGAAATCTACGATTCTTTACCTCTAAAAGAGGCGGTAAGAAGTTTGCCGGAAGAATTGAAGTCTATTGTAATTTTAAGATATTTTGCCGGTTTTAGTTTAGTGGAGACAGCAGAGATGCTGAATATACCACAGGGTACTGCTGCAACAAGACAAAGAAAAGCTCTGAAATTACTAAAACTTGAATTAGAATAGGAGGTAGACTTATGAATCGAATGGAAGAATTTCGTGAATTGAATATAGAATTAGAAAAAGAAGTTCCAGAGATGACAAACATGCTGGAACATGCATATAAAAGAAAACGTCGCCGAGATTGGGTTTACGGTCCGCTTTTAAGTGTTGCAAGCATAATGTTTTTATTTGTTTTTCTGGTAAACACGTCAGCAACCGTGGCACATGCTTGCGCAAAGGTTCCGATTCTGCGAGAATTGGCGGAGGTAGTTACCTTCTCACGTTCTTTGTCAAGTGCAGTGGAAAATGAGTATGTGCAACCTATGAACCTGAAAAAGCAGGATGGCGATGTAACAGCAACTGTGGAATACTTGATCGTAGACCAGAAACAGGTCAATGTGTTTTATCGCTTAGAGTCAAAACAATATGAACTTATGGATTGTGATCCAAAAGTGAAGCGGGAAGGCTGTTCATATTACATGAGCAAATATGAAACAGAAAGCGGGGAACTTAGTTGCCTGACTATTGATTTTGGCGATGGAAATGTACCAGATACATTGGAGGTCGAACTGAGTATACGGGATGCTTTGGCATATTCTTCAATAACAGGTGATAGTGAGGAAATCTCAAGATTTACATTTGAACTGAAATTTGATCCGGAATTCAAAGCAGAAGGAAAGAAAATTCAGGTAAATCAAACTGTCGTGTTGGAAGGACAGCATATTACAATTACTGATATGGAAATCTATCCTACACACATGCGTGTCAATGTAACAGATGATGCTAAGAATACAGCTTGGTTAAAACGTTTGTATTTCCATATCTTGGCGGATGGAGAGAATGTATTTGACTCTGCACAAAAGGGAATTATTTCAACTGGTTCAATAGAAGAGCAGGGGAGAGTCTCATTTCGAGCAGACAGCATTTATTTCTATGAGGCGGAGAAGTTGGAACTTGTGATCACAGGTGCAGAATGGCTTCGAAAGGACATGAAAAAAATATATGTCAATTTAGAAACCGGTGAAACGGATCCATTGCCAGAACGAGTGGAACTATATTCGGCGGCCGAGACTTCAGACGGATGGGAATTGAAGCTGAAGGTAAAAGAATGGAAAGAAAATGAAATTTACGGTATTTTGAATATGGCGTACTATGATATGGATGGAAGCAGACACGAAGTAAACTCTATAGCATGGTATCCTTGGGATGAAGAAGGATACTATATCGAGGGAATCACCTTTACAGGATATCACGAGAAAGAGGTTTGGATTAGTCCACAGTATTCTCATAGATGGGAAGCGAAAGAACCTATTGTTGTTCATGTGAGATAGTAAAAAACAAGTGGTAATCATTTTGACTACCACTTGTTTTTTTGTTATAATGAAAGGTAGGTGATGAGTATGAAATTTACAGTTTTAATTGAAAATTCTGCGTGTGAACCATTTCATGGTGAACATGGCCTTAGCATACTGATTGAATACGCAGGAGAACATTTTTTGCTTGATGCGGGAACTACGGATTTGTTTTTGGAGAACGCAGAATTATTAAATTTATCCTTGAGCGATGTGAAGCACTGTTTCCTTTCTCATGGACACTACGATCATTCGGGAGGTTTTGGAACCTATCTCGACAAAAATAAAGAAGCAGTTCTTTATATGATGAAGGCGGCTACAGGAGAATTTTATTCGGGTTCCGGAGAACTTCATACAATCGGGATTCCGGCAGAGGTTTTAAAGAAGCATAAAGAACGTTTTCAATTTGTCGATGATGTGATGAAGATAAAAGAAGGGGTTTATCTGATACCACACAACACGGAAGGGTTAGAGAAGATTGGAGCACGTGCAAAACTGTACCGAAAAGTGGCAAATGGCTGGATGCCAGATGATTTTTCTCACGAGATGAGTTTAGTCTTCCAAACAGAAAAGGGGTTGGTTGTTTTTAATAGCTGCTCGCATGGAGGTATTATCACGATCATTCGAGAAGTTTTAGAAGTATTTCCTGAAGAGAAAGTGTACGCTTTCATAGGTGGTTTGCATATGAAAGGGAAGAAGGACGGACAAGAAATCTCTACGTTTACAGAAGAAGAGATAAAAGGACTAACGGAAGAATTAAAGCAATTCGGATTGCCGGTTTTATATACAGGTCATTGTACAGGAAAACCAGCGGTGGAGCTTTTGAAAAAGTACATGGGAGACCAAGTGAAAGAACTATATTCGGGACTTCAGGTTTCGTTGTAGATAGATGAGAATTATAAATTTGAAAGGGGACTACAAATTATGAAAATAGCAGTGACTTATGATAATGGTGAAATCTTTCAACATTTCGGACACACGCAACAATTTAAAATTTATGAATTCGATGATGGAGATAAGATTTTAAATGTAGAAATTATTGACACAAACGGAAGCGGACATGGTGCATTGGCAGGTGTTTTAGTAGAAAACAATGTAGATGTACTTGTTTGTGGCGGAATCGGCGGTGGCGCTCAAATGGCACTTGCAGAAGCTGGTATCAAATTATACGGTGGTGTAGTGGGAGATTGCGATTCAGCAGTAATGGCACTTCTCAAAAATCAATTAGCATATAATCCAGAAGTGAAATGTAATCATCACGATCATGAACACGGAGCAGGTCACGATTGTGGTTCACATGACTGTGGCGGACACTGTGGCGGTAATTGTGGCGGACACTAATATTTAGGAAGATAAAGAAATGTTAGAACAATTAAAGAAAGAAGTATATGAAGCTAATATGTTGCTTCCAAAACATGGATTGGTCAAATCTACATGGGGAAATGTAAGTGCCATAGATCGTAAAAACGGATTTTTCGTTATCAAGCCAAGTGGTATTGAGTACGATCGATTAAAACCAGAAGATATGGTAGTTGTAGACCTTAACGGTAACAAAGTAGAAGGTGAATATAATCCATCCTCTGATACAGCAACTCATGTTATTCTTTATAATCGTTTTAAAGACATTAAAGGGGTAGTGCATACACACTCTTCATGGGCTACTAGCTGGGCACAAGCAGGAAGGGCAATTCCATGCTACGGAACAACACATGCAGATTACATCTACGGAGAAGTTCCGTGTGTTCGTAATCTTACAAAAGAAGAGATTGAAGAAGCTTATGCATTAAACACCGGTGTGTTAATTGCAGACTATTTTGAAGAAAATAAAATTGATTATGTGGCAACTCCAGCAGTTCTTTGTAAATACCATGGTGTATTTACTTGGGGCAAGAATGCACACGATGCTGTTCATAACGCAATAGTTGTAGAAGAATGTGCGAAGATGGCAGCTCGTTGTGAATTGTTAAATCCACAAGTTGGTCCAGTACCACAAGAGTTACAAGACAAACATTATTTCCGTAAACAT
>JAZQMU010000112.1:0-10932 GCA_045543595.1 Faecalimonas sp. | reverse complement strand
GTAAGAGAAATCGTATTCGATAATGCTTACGATCCAAATGATGCATATGTGACATTACAAGGTCATAAACAACTCATCAGTAGCCACAAGAATTTGGAAGCAAATGAATTTGATTTCCATATCGAAGCAGTTACAGCAGGTGCTCCAATGCCAGCTGCAACAACAGTTAAGAATACTGCATCAGGATTCTTCTCATTCAGTACAATCACATATACACACACAGGTGTATATGAATATAAGATTTCTGAAGTAAATGCAGGTAAGAACGGATACACATACGATGGAACTGACTACGAAGTAGTAGTAACAGTATCAGACGTAAGCGGACACTTAAAGGCGGACGTAGCAATTACAAATGCTGCACAGGGTCAATATCCAATCTTATTCACAAATACATACGATGTAACAGCAACAACAACTTCATTCAGCGGTACAAAAGTATTAAATGGCGAATCAATTGATCACTTTGACAATAAGTTCGAATTTGCTTTATTAAGTGGAACAAATGAAGTTGCGACAGCTAAAAATAATGGTGCAAACTTTACAATCGCATTACCAAATGATTACTTTACATCAGCAGGTACATATAACTTTACAATCGTAGAAAAGAATACAGGAGTACCTGGAATCGTATCTTACGATGGTAGCGTATATGCTGTAGAGGTAGTTGTAGTAGATGAAAACTACGGCGGTGTATTAAAAGTTGATTCTGTGAAATACTTCAAAGATGGATCGGAAGTACAAAGCGTAGCATTTGAAAACACATACGATGCATCTGGCGAAACAGAAATTGCACTTACAAAGAACTTAGATGGTCGTAACATGAAACCAGGCGAATTCAAATTTGAACTTAGTGCAATTACACCAGGCGCACCAATGCCAGCTAAGACAACTGTTGAAAATACATCTTCAGCAGTAACAGAAAGTATCAGTTTTGGAAAGATTCAATTTGATAATGCAGGCACATACGAATACAAGATTGTTGAAATCGATACAGGTGTTACAGGTATTGGTTATGACGAAGAAGAATATTTTGTAACAGTAAAAGTGGAAGATAAAGCTTATAACGGTGCATATGACGTAACAGTTTCTATTAAAGACAAGGCAAATGCTGATCAGTCTGAAGTAGAATTTAACAACACTTACAAAGCTCTTTCAACAAAGATTTCCTTAAATGGAACGAAGTTCTTTGAAAACGGAACATTAAAAGCAGGCGATTACACATTCGTTGTACGCGATGTTGTAAAAGGTACAGAAGTACCAGTTAAGAATGCACAAAATGGTAATATCGTATTCCTCAACGAAGAAGAAATTACAGAAGCAGGCACATATACATACTACTTCATGGAAGTGATTCCAACAGAAGCAGATTATGACATGGCTGAACGTGTATATTCATTAAATGGTATTAAATATGATGCTACAGCATACAAGTACACAGTAGTTGTAGAAGATGTAAACGGTCAATTAACAGTAACAGACGATACACTTATAGTGGTTGACAGACTTACAGACCAATTCATCAAAGATGCTAAGGCAGTAACATTCACAAACGAATTTGTATCTCCATTATTAGCAGTTGAAAAAGAACAAGCTGTAAACGATGGTCAAAGAACAAAAGCGAAAGCAGAAGTAACAGAAGGCGATATCGTAACATATTACATCACAGTAAGTAACCGTGCGAAATATTCTGTAGCGGATGACATCACAGTAGAAGATGCTGTTCCAGCAGGATTAGTTGTAGATGAAGCATCGATCTCAAATGGTGGTAAACTCAAAGATGGAGTGATCACATGGACAATCGATGAATTAGCAGGTAACGCAGATGTAACATTAAGCTTCAGAGTAAGTGTACCAGACGTTGACGCTTACAAAGAATGGAAGAACATTGCAACTATCGTTGATAACGGCGATGAACAACCATCAGAAGAAGTTGTGATTTACGAATACGCACCACATCTTGCAATCGAAAAATCGCAAAAAGTAAATAACGGTAAAGCAACTCAAGAGCTTCAAAAAGTAGAAGCAGGCGATAAAGTTACATATATCGTTAAAGTTACAAATAACGGAACAGAAGCAGCTAAGAATGTAACAGTTACTGACAAGATCCCTGAAGGATTGAAACTTGTAGCAGATTCAATCTCAGAAGGCGGTAAAGAAGTAAACGGTGTTGTGACATGGACATTTGCAGAAATTGCAAAAGAAACTTCAAAAGAACTTACATTTACAGTGGAAGTTCCTACAGTCGACAATGACACAACATGGAAGAACATTGCAGCATTCGTATACGGCAACGATCCAACAGATCCAGAAGATCCAGAAGAAAGTAACGAAGTTGTAATCGAAACAGAATACGTGAAACCAGAATTAGTAATTGAAAAATTACAATCTGTAAATGGCGGTTCTAAGACAAAAGAACAACAACAAGTTGTTGAAAATGATATTGTGACATACTATCTCAAAGTGAAAAATAACACAGCAGTTTCTGAAGCGAAAGAGGTTATCATCACAGACGTTATTCCAAAAGGATTGGAATTAGTAAATGGTTCTATCACAGCAAATGGCGTAGAAAAAGATGGAGTGATCACATGGTATGTTGGCGCATTAGAAGGTGGAAAAGAAGTGGAAGTTAGCTTCTCAGTTAAAGTTCCAGATGTAGATGCAGATACAGTTTGGGCAAACGTAGCAACTGTAGAACAACTTGTTCCAACAGATGATCCAACAGATAATCCTGACAACAAAGAGGAAGAAGAAGACGATTCAAACCAAGTTGAAATCAAGGAAGGCGTTCCAGCATTAACAATTTCTAAACTTCAAAGAGTAAATCTTGGCAAATTAGATGCTGAAAAGAAAGATGTACGAGTTGGCGATATCATTACTTACAGCCTTATCGTAGCAAACAATGGAACAGAAGCAGCGAAATCAGTAGTGGTCAAAGATAAACTTCCAGAAGGTTTAACAGTTATCAAAAACGGTATTACTCGTGATGGTAAGGTTGAAAACGGAGTGGTTATCTGGACAATCGATGAAATCAAAGCTGGCGAACAAGTGATCCTCAGCGTGGCAGTAAAAGTTCCAGCAGTACAAAAAGATACAGTTTACAAGAACGTAGCAACAGCAACATACGGAAACAATCCAGATGATACTGCAGAACCAGAAGTAAGTAATGAAGTAGTAATTGACAACCAAGTGACATCACCACAAATGGGTGACTCTACAAACATTACAACTTGGGCAGCAATGGCACTTGCATCTCTCGCAGTTTGCATCAAAGCTCTTATTCCTAATAAGAAAACTAAAAAAGCATAATTGCTTAAACTAAGCGGGGTTCGGTAAGAACCCCGTTTTTAATGTTCTGTTTACAATTGTTCATAGGAAATTTCTTGAAATAGTTTAGCTTTTTTAGTATAATTTTCACATATTATTTTTGAAAGGAGCATGCCTATGAAAAACAGCACAATTGACAGAACATTATTCGACATTACTCCTGAGATTCTTTATCTTTCAGATATGTGCGAGAAAAACAATGCGATCGAAAGAGATTTATATATTAAACACAATGTAAAAAGAGGTTTGCGTGACTTGGATGGTCGTGGGGTTCTTGCAGGACTTACAAATATTTCCGACGTATGTGCATCGATCGATGTGGACGGCGTGAGAGTACCAATTGCTGGTAATCTCTACTATAGAGGATACAATATCAAAGACCTTGTAAAAGGATTTTTAGACGACAACCATTTTGGGTTTGAAGAGATGACATATCTTTTGCTTTTTGGGGAACTTCCTACAAAAAGAGAGCTTGCAGCATTTTCAGAAATGCTGGCAGAAAGAAGAACACTCCCTCGAAACTTTGTGCGTGATGTTATCATGAAAGCACCAAGTAAAGACATGATGAACAGTTTGTCTCGTTCTATGCTCAACCTTTATTCGTACGATGAAAAGGCAGACGACACATCGATTCCAAACGTACTTAGACAGAGTCTCAACTTGATCAGCCAATTTCCAATGTTAATGGTATATGGCTATCATGCGTATAATTACAAGAAAGGTGAAGACCTCTTCATCTATGCGCCACAGAAGAATCTTTCTATGGCGGAAAACATTTTGATGATGCTTCGTGAAGACAGACAGTATACAGCTCTCGAAGCGAAGATCTTAGATATGGCGCTCGTGCTTCATATGGATCACGGTGGAGGGAACAACTCGACATTTACAACTCACGTTGTTACTTCATCAGGAACAGATACATACTCAACGATGGCAGCAGCTATGGCTTCCTTGAAAGGACCAAAGCATGGTGGTGCTAATATTAAAGTTGCCCAAATGTTTGCTGATATGGAAACACATGTGAAAGATTGGGAAGATGAAGACGAAGTACATCAATACTTAGTTGACATTTTAGATAAAAAAGCATTTGACCAGAAAGGTCTTATCTATGGTATGGGCCATGCGATTTACTCGATTTCTGACCCTAGAGCAGAAATTTTCAAGGATTTCGTAAAAGAACTTGCCATTGAAAAAGGTCGAGAAAAAGAATTTGCTTTATACGAAAAAGTAGAAAGAATGGCACCAGAGATCATCGCCGAAAGAAGAAAGATGTACAAAGGTGTTAATGCCAACGTGGACTTCTACAGTGGACTTGTTTACAGTATGCTTGGCATTCCACAAGAGCTTTTCACACCTATCTTTGCGGCAGCTCGTATCGTAGGATGGAGCGCGCACAGATTAGAAGAGCTTAAGAACGTGGATAAGATCATTCGTCCAGCGTATATGCCATTATGTCCATACAAAGAATATGTAAATCTTGAAAACAGATAATGTTTAGACGGGAGTACTTTGTGCTTCCGTCTTTTTTATAAGAAAGGGGTAAGTATGATGAAGAATGAATTTTATTTTCCATCAAAAGATGGTGTGACAAAAATCCATGCGATTGAATGGATCCCAGAAGGTGAAGTGAAAGGAATATTGCAAATCTGTCATGGGATGGCAGAGTACATCGACCGTTATCACGACTTCGCGGATTACTTGGCAGGGAAAGGATACTTAGTTGTAGGACACGATCACCTGGGACATGGGCAATCCATTACGGGAAAAGACAAATTAGGGTATTTTCATAAAGAAAAAGGAAATGAATGTGTAGTTGGTGATATTCATACACTCAGAACAAGAATTTCCAAACAGTATCCAAATACTCCGTACTTTATCATGGGACATAGTATGGGGTCCTTCCTGCTTCGTCAATATCTCGGTATGTATGGAGAAGGGCTTGCAGGGGCGATTGTGATGGGTACAGGTGAACAACCAGACATGATTCTTGCAGGCGGCAAGTTTATCTGTAAATTAATCGCAGCGATAAAAGGTTGGGAACATAAAAGTCAATTGGTAGATGGAATGGCTGTTGGTGCATACGACAAAGCATTTCCAAATGAAGCGGATGGTTCGAATTGGCTTTCAAGAAATCCTGAGAATGTGAAGAAATATAAGGCAGATCCACTTTGCGGTTATATGTTCACAGTAAACGCTTATTATCATATGTTCCGCGGTATGGCAGCCATGAATTCACAGGAAAAAGCGGGTGCGATTCCAAAGGATGTTCCTGTATTATTTGTGGCAGGGGACAAAGACCCGGTCGGAAATATGGGGAAAGGTGTACAGAATGTTTTTGATAAATACAGAGCTATGGGCATGAAAGATGTAGAGATGAAGTTATATCAGAATGACCGCCATGAAATCTTAAATGAAGTGGATAAAGAGATTGTGTATGCAGATATTTTCAATTGGTTAGAATTAAGAAAGTAATTCTTAAGAGTGACTTAATAAAATTTCGATTATTTTTAGAAACTAATCATACTTTGGACACAACTTATCTATATACTTAAAGACAGATAGTTGATGACACACAACTATCACCCCCTCATAAAGTAACCCCTCGGCGTAGCCGAGGGCACTTTACTCTCATTCCTTTAGATAACTAGACGAAAAACCCTTGATTTTCAAGGGTTTTTTCGCATTTTAAATACGACATATAATTTCTAGCGGCCTCAGAAAAGAAGCATTGAAGACACTGGTGGCAATGTTGACAAATATTCCTGTAGCGACTATAATGCAATTACATATCTAGGGACATTTCTTTAACCACTCGGTTGCAATCCCCACATATGAATTTACGAATAGGGCGAAAGCAGCGGAGAAAAAAGAAAAGTCAAGGCATACGTTGTTGTTTTCGTCATATGAAAGGAGACGATACGTGTGCAAAAAACGTTACAAGAACTAAACTTGATAGATGATTTCTTATTCTTTGCTATGTTGAATGATGAAGTTGTCGGAGAAGAGTTTGGGCGTTACCTGTTGGAAATCATTTTTGACAGAAAGTTTGGGAAATTAAAAGTTGTTCCACAGAAAGTCTATTATGGAATGGATACAGATAGGCATGGGGTACGTCTTGATGTTTATCTGGAAGAAGGTAATCGTTGTGATGATTATGCCATTTGATCCGTTTGGATACGATCATATGATTTACACGATACGAAACACATGTCTGGAGGTACCGGAACTTCCTTACGATGATGGGGCCCGAACCTTATTTCTTTACACAAAGGGGAAACTAGGGAATCCATCAAATGGACTGAGAGAACTGCTGGGAGAATCTGCGAATGTAATTCGGGAGATTATTGAAAAACTAAATAGTGAGAAATAAAGGAGAAACCCAGCATATTACAATATAGGCTGGGTTTCTTGATTTACAAAACAATTCTAGAAATAAACATATCATCTTGTACAGAGAACTGACAGTTCCCACCGAGCTTCTCGGTCGTATACTGAATACTTTTAGTTCCATAGCCATGCCCATCACGTTTGGTGATCGGCAAACCGTCCACAAAAACAGGCTTTGTATAGAAAGGATTCTTTACGGAAAGTAAAAGCTTGCCATTCAAGTGTTTAAAAAATAACGTGATACGACGCTTGTTTTCCGGAAGCTCCATCTGAGCATTGAATGCATTATCCAAAGCATTGGAAAGAATGGAAGATAACAAGATCTCGTCCAGATTTACCTTGCCAATCTCCACATCGTATGAGAAATCAATATGGGCAAGTTCACATTTGCTTGCAAATGCTGCAATGACATAGTTAAAGGATTCATTCTCACAATAATATTTGACAACGGTATTATCAATGTGTGTGGTAAACCCTGATATCAGTTCCAAAGCCTTCGAAGAATTGTCATTTTCAATGCAAGTTGCAACATTCTGTAAAAGGTGTCGCATATCATGACGAATGAGACGTATCTCATGTCCGCTAAGCTTGAGTGCATCCAATTCCCTTTTCTGCTGCTCGGCAGTAGTGAGAATCAGTTGTTCCTTCTGCTCGGAATATTCACGAAGCGCATATTCCCGATAATAAGTAATGCAGATAGTCACAAAAATACAGAATACAAAAAACGGCAACACCTCTCTGGCGATGTCATTAGAGGTATACCAGAAGTCTGTATAAATTCCCATGATATAGTCATATATGTAATAGCCGCATGGCAAAAAGGCAAATGTATAGATGCTGCGATTATTTCTAGTAAATATTTCAGCGATATAGTATCGGAAATATTTGAGCAGCAAGTAACCGAATCCTAGGTATAATAGGATACGCACAAAATATACTGTGGTATCATTGTGAGTGAAAGAAAAGGCAACAGCTCCTGCGATATTGACTGGCTGACAACAGAGGTAAGCAGTTGTTGTAGCAGCTATGGCTGTAACCAGACGGCGTTTATAGTATCTCCACAGAACAAGTATCAGTGGCAAATGGGACAGAAGGGGATACATCTCCCACAAAAGAGTGTCCATGGAAAGGACATACGTTAGAATCTGCAAAAGTCCGCAGAAAAAGAAAAGTCCCAATATTGCAGGCAGATTCTTTCTGCTAAAAGAAACCTTTGCAAAAGCCAGAGACAATACGATGCCATAGGCAAGCAGAACCGCATAATGGCCGAAAAATATAATTGTATCGATCATCAACGCTCACCCGCCTTTCCAAACAGAGTCTCAAAATAGGCAGATTCGAAATCTTTCTGGTTGCTGCGGGAAATCGGAATACGCATTCCAGAACTCATAAAAAGTTCCTTGGATGTGTAATGGTCCACCTGCTGGAGATTTACGATGTAACTGCGGTGACATCGGAAGAAACCATCTGCCAAAGTCAGTTCATGCTCGTAATCGTAAAGCGGCTGGTTCGAGTGCAGCACGCGTCCATCTGTCATACAGAACTGAACCGCTTTATTCTGAGCCTCTACGTACTCGATATCCTGAAAAGCTACTTTGTAAATTGCAGAAGCACTGCGAACCGCAATGTTGCGTCGTTCCTTTTTGAATTCCTGACAAAGTTCCTGCAGACAAGCGTGTAATTTTTCGGATTCAATTGGTTTTAAAAGATAATTGGTTGCCTTGACTGTGTAGGATTCCACTGCAAACTCTGGAGCAGATGTAAGAAAGATAATCTTTACTGTCCTGTCAAATTCGCGGATCTCGCGGGCAGTATCAATACCATTCAAAAGCGGCATTACAATATCCAGTATTAAAATGTCAAAAGGAGTGGTTCTGTGAGCTGCGATCAGATCATCTCCGTTATCAAAAGCTTCTATATGAAAACGAAAAACAGAATTCTTCCAGCTTTCGATAAGGGACTGTGTATGTTGCAAAATATCCTGAGCGTCATCACAGACAGCAATTCTAAGCATAAATATCCTCCTTGGTAATACGATTTATACTGTCAATATAACATGAAAAAAGTGGAAAAGCAACGAAGGGAAAAACTTCCATTTACTCCCAGAAAAATGCATTTCGTCCATTTATAGTCGTGGTGAGGGAATCCAAGGTGTATACTTATGCAAAGTGGAGACTTATACTCTGCCGTAAAATGCCCTTGCCTAATTTACTTTCGGGTTTTAATGTGGTAAAATGTGACTAATAATGCCATCCTAGACATTTTCGGCAGATATGGGGATTTGTTGAATAAAATGAAGGATGAGGGAAGTAGAGGTATATAGGAAAATGAATAAGGAAAAAACTTCAAAAGGGCATAAAATATTGACCATAATCGGTACAATTTTATGTATCATACTAATCCCAATTTTGGTTGTAAACTGTACACTTATTGTGAAGAGTTTTACAAATAAAGATGAAGTGCCAAGTGTTGGTGGAAAGTTTCCGCTGATCGTACTCACAGATTCCATGAGAGAAGAGATTAAAGGTGGTGACCTTATCCTCTGCGATGTGATTGACGCAGAAGATGTAAAGATGAATGATATCGTCTCATTCTTCGATCCGGAAGGCAATGGCACAAGCATTGTTACTCACCGTGTTATCGAGATTTTGGAAGAAGACGGTGAACTTTTCTTCCGAACAAAAGGGGATAACAACAATGTTGAAGATAAAACGCTTGTACCTGCAGATAACTTAGTAGGTATCTACCGTATGCGCATCCCAGGTGTTGGTAATGTGGCAATGTTCATGCAGAGTACAGCAGGACTTATCGTATGTGTTATCGTTCCAATCATTCTGCTTGTTGGATTCGATATGATCCGCCGTAGAAAATACGACGCGACAAAGAAAAAAGACACAGATGCTTTATTAGCTGAACTTGAAGAACTCAGAGCTATGAAAGCAAAACAAGACGAAGAGCAGAAATAGTAACTATGTGTATATTCTTCCTTCGGAAGCCACGTCCGAGGATGATATATATAAATCAAATATGCTTTCTCGGAAAAGAGGAAGAATGCAAACGAGATAATAATCTCAATAAAATAATAAGAAAGGAGTCTTTTCTACTATGAAAAAGAATAAAATGATGAGACTTGCTTCCGGTCTTTTGGTAGCAGTTCTCCTTACAACATGTATGATTTCTGGAACATTTGCGAAGTATACAACAACAGTTTCTGGAACAGATACAGCTAGAGTAGCAAAGTTTGAAGTGAGTTCAGATGTAAACACTGCGATAGTTAACATATTTGACGATAGTGCAATTTATGATTTAAAAGATGCTAACTTTGCTGATCCTGCCGATGATACTGATGTAGTTGATGCAGCTGATGGAGAAAATGGTATTATTGCACCAGGTACATGGGGCAAATGTACATTTGTTATTTCTAATAAGAAGTCAGAAGTAACATTAACATACGATGTTACATATACAGCAGATGAAAAAGAAGTTCCACTTCAATGGTCTCTTGACGGTTCGAATTGGAAAGATAATATTGCTGATTTGAGTGTTGCTGGTCAAGCTTTGGCAGTTGATACTGATGTGAATGTTACACTTTATTGGAAATGGGCATTTGATGGTGTTGACGCTGACGACACAGAACTTGGTGAAGCTGGTACAGCTGCTCCTACAGCTACAATCGACGTAACATTCACACAAGTAGACTAATCCTACTATTAATTAAAATTATTATATGAAATATAGTTCAGTTGCTGCCCTTCGTGGCAGGGCAGCAACGAACCTTATTAAAAACTATTCTTAATCTTTTTAAGTACATTGAAAGCAGTGTATTTAAAAAGGGTAAGAATCTTAGAGAGAAAGGAGAGTGTTCCGGTGAATAACAAGAATCAGGACAGCAAATATCAACGTGGCATTATACCATTGTGTATAGTACTGGCTTTTTTAGTGTTTATCAGCGGTATCATTTTAGGAACACGCATTAACAAATATACAAGTAAAGATCCTTATACAGAAATTATTATTTCTGATGATAAGTCTTCAAAACTAGATGTGACAGAAGATAACGCAGAGGAACCAGGTGGTTCTTCAGGTGCGCCAATTCGAGAAGAAGATATTGGATTAGTTATGACAGAGTTGTCTCTTTTCAAGGCAGAGTATGCCAATGAAGATGGAGATATCACGGTACGTTCACTCAGTGGTGACAATGTCATTGCACCAGGGACA
>JAZQMU010000111.1:0-5256 GCA_045543595.1 Faecalimonas sp. | reverse complement strand
TAATGAAAAATATATTCTTTCATATTTACAACCTAAAACCCACAAATATAATACGATTCCTATCGATACAATTGTCGGAGAGACGATACAAGCTGCAATTAATGATAGCAAAAAAGAATTTGGAAATGATTGTGAATATGTATTTGCTGACAGCAAAGACAGACCAATTAGTAGCAATAAATTTAGGCGAAAAATAAATGAAATGGCCATAGCACATAATCTAAAAAGAGATGATAGTAGTCCATTGTATATTAAAAGTCATGTTTTTAGACATACTGTAGCAACGCAATATGCCAATATGGGTGTTGACATGGAAATATTAAGATTAATGATGGGACATTCTGATTTTTCTGTTTTAAAACATTATGTCAAAATACATGGAACATCAATGCTTGAAGCTATGAAACCAATTTTAGAACATGATGAGCAATTAATTGATTCGATAGGAAAAGAAGCTAAAATAATCAATTGTGAAGCTGACAATGCGATAGGATTATCATTGCCTAATGGATATTGTGCAAAACCAATAACAGAGGGTATTTGCTCACATGCTAATGCTTGTTATACTTGCAGGATGTTCAAACCGTCTAAGCAATTTTTGTCTATGTATAAGCAGCAATTAAATGAAGCAGAAAAGAATATCCAGATTGCTAAAATAAATAATCATACACGTTTGGTGGAAATAAACGAAACTCTAGTAACTAATTTAACAAATATTATCAATCAGTTTGAAAATGAGGTACAATATGAGCAAGATAGATGCGTGTGTGAAAATAAATAAAGATAAAGCCATTGAAAGGCAAAATGAAATATTAGCTATTATTGAGGCGATGGAAAAGGAAGGACAAAAGATTTCTTTTTATAGCGTGCAAAAAGAAAGCGCTGCATCAAGGTCATATTTATATAATAATCCAATGATAGCGGAAAGAATTCGTTCAGCACGAGAAACGCAGTCAAAAAGAAATGAAAAAAGTAAAGATACAATTATTCGTTCATTACAATTACAAAATAAGAAATTGCAATCTCGAATTAAAGAATTAGAACGTTCGAATTCCGAATCATATAAACAACAATGTGAAAGACTTTCGCAAGAAAATCAGGAACTAAAAAAGCAGCTAAGTGTTGCTTATGAATATAAGTTAAAGGAGAACTAAAGATATGGAATTGAAAAGGGATGGCGTGTTGTTATCACAATTAGAATCATTACGTTCTGAAAATGATAATACATGGATGGAAATCATTGAAGCTGAATTTAATCGCGATATTGAGCGTTATGTGCAGTTGGATGAAGCATTAACAGAAAAGTATGCACAAGACTGTGTTAACCCTGCAAAAGAGAATATTTTCAGAGCATTCAGAGAATGTAGCTTTGATAAAACAGTTTTGGTGTATGTGGGACAAGACCCATATCCAAACAGAGAACACGCTAATGGATTAGCTTTTTCAATTCCTAATGGTTGCTCTTTTATGCCTCCTACATTAAAAAATATCATTAAAGAATTAGAATCGGATGTTGGAGTATCAGAACAAGTTGCTCAGGGTGATTTGTCTAATTGGGCAAAGCAAGGTGTGTTATTACTTAACACAGCCTTAACTGTTGAAACAGGACTTCCAAATTCGCATAAAGATTTATGGGGAGACTTTTCGACTCAGATTTTAAGAGAATTAAATAAAAGAAAACAAACTCCACTAGCTTTTGTGTTGTGGGGGAATAACGCGAAAGCGATTGGAAAAGTACTTGAAAAGGAAGTTCCAAAGGGAGCAAAACGACTTTTTCATTACTCAGTACACCCAAGTCCATTGTCGTCATATCGTGGATTTTTTGGTAGCAAACCGTTTAGTAAAATGAATAATTATTTGATTGAAAATGATTTGCAACCAATCAAATGGTAACGTATAATTACATTAAATACATGTACACGGTGTAGGAGATTAGAAAAATCAATGGATGTGTGGAATAAACTATATATAAGGCAGGATCCATATCATGGCGATCATCAGGCTCACGGACTTTGCTTTTCGGTGAAGCCAGAGGTTGAGATTCCGCCTTCACTGGTAAACATATATAAGGAATTACAGGATGATCTTGGATGTAGAATTCCAAGCCACGGTTATTTGGAAAAGTGGGCAAAACAAGGGGTATTGATGTTAAATACAGTGCTTACAGTTCGTGCTCACCAGGCAAACTCTCATCGTGGGATTGGCTGGGAAGAGTTTACAGATGCAGCAATCCGTGTGCTAAACGAACAGGATCGTCCGATTGTGTTTATCTTATGGGGAAGACCGGCGCAGATGAAAAAGACGATGCTGAATAATCCAAAACATTTGATTTTGGAGGCGCCGCATCCAAGTCCACTTTCATCTTATCGTGGATTTTTTGGAAGCAGGCCATTCAGTCAGACAAATGCGTTTTTACAGAAACATGGTGTAGAGCCAATTGATTGGCAGATTGACGAATTGTAGGAGGACAATATGAGAGAAAGATATGATTTATTGATTATCGGCGCAGGACCGGGCGGTTATGTGGCGGCGAAAAAGGCCGCAAAACTTGGTATGTCGGTTCTTATCGTAGATAAAGGTGAAGTGGGCGGAACTTGTGTAAACCGTGGTTGTATTTCTACAAAGGCTTTAGTTCATTCTGCAATGCTCTTTCATGATATGAAAGAATGTGAAAAGTTTGGCTTGTCGGCTGAAAATGTGAAGTTTGATTTGCAGAAGATTTATGAGTATAGGGACCAGTCGGCGGCTGCCATGCGTACAGATCTTGAAATTGAGTTTGAAAGTCTTGGTATTCGTTTCCTTAAGGGTACTGCAGTGATACATAATGGGAGAAAAGTACATATCACAAAAGAGGATGGAACTACAGAAATATGCTTTGGTAAGAATATTTTGATTGCAACAGGTGCAAGTGCAAGGCGAGCTGAGATTCCAGGAATGGATCTTCCGGGCGTTATGGTCAGCGATGAGCTGCTTAAGACGAACGAAAAGCAATTTGCAAGAATGTTGATTCTTGGTGGTGGTGTAATCGGGCTTGAGATGGCGACTGTTTTTAATGGACTTGGTACAGAAGTTACGGTTATCGAAACAAGAGAAAGATTGATGCCTAAGATGGATAAAGAATTCTCAGATGCATTGGAAGAGATTTTGGTGGAAAGAGGCATTCGGGTCTACAAAGCAAGCAACTTGGAAAGCATAACTAAAGGCGACAGTTTGAAGTGTGTGATTGATGCAGGAGACCGCAAGGATGAAATAGAAGTTGATGCAGTTCTCGTTTCTGTTGGTAGAAAACCGGTTACAGAAGGAGTATTTGCAGAAGATGTGGACATTCAGATGAATGGAGAAGCGTTTGCGGTAGATGACTTTTATATGACAAGCATCCCGGGAATTTATGCGATTGGTGATGTAATTGGAGGAATCCAGCTTGCCCATGTGGCTTCTGCTCAGGCCAGTTATGTGGTGGAACGTATGAATGATCTAGAGCCTACGAATATTCTAGATATGGTTCCAGCTGGATTGTTTGTGAAAATGTCAATTATACCGAGCTGTGTGTATACAGATCCGGAAATCGCAACAGTAGGCCTTTCAGAAGAAGAGGCAAAAAGATATGGGGTCCCTGTGAGAAGTGGTCGTTGTATCATGAAGACAAACAGTCAGTCGATCATTAACAAAGAACGTACAGGTGTAATTAAAGTTGTATTTGCAGCAGACAGTGATGTGCTTCTTGGAGCGCAGATGCTTTGTCCGAGAGCGACGGATATGATCGGCGAATTGGCAACGGCAGTTGCAAATGGTCTTACTTCAAAGCAATTAATGTATGCCATGAGAGCCCATCCTACGTTTAATGAAGCCATTGCAAGTGCGGTGGAAGACAGCAGAGGAAAGAAAATTTCTTGGTAATAAAAAGGTGGCGTGTTGATAGAATACGTTGCCTTTTGTCGTCTATAAAGACAAAGAGGTGATTTGTTATGAAAAAGAAAGTTGTCGTAATTTCAATTGTAATTTTATTGGTGCTTTTAGTAGGTGCTTGCATTTTTATGGGAAGAAAAAGTATTAGTTTTACAACAGCAAGATGTATCGTGACAGATAAAGGATCTTATATGTTTGTGGATGATGGGGGACCAGTATGCATGCATGATATTACGGAAAGTAATATGTTTGAAGGATTGGAAATGGGAGACAAAATCTTTGTGGTTCATGATGGGATTGCAGAAACATATCCAGCACAGACGCGCGTGTATTATTGTATAAAATTGGAAGATGGAAGTATGAACGATGTGCCACAGAAACATGTCCAAGAGTTGACAGAATTGGGATGGTTCGAGAAAACACAACTTACAAATACCCAAAGAGTAGGGGTGGTTCGTTTGCCAGGTGATGCTGCAAATCCTGAAGATGCAGGTGAAGAAATTAATATTTCGGTAGATTTGCCGGAATCCTGGGAGTTTGAAAGTGTTGACAGTAATGAGTACGGAGGAGCATTTGGATTTTCAATATGGCCGAAAGAATGTGAAACGGCAAAACTTGTAATTCTTTATTATGAAGGATTTGCGGTCTGCGGAACAGGCTTAACAGTGGAACCAGGTGTTGTAGCTGACCAAAATGTAGAATTTGGATATTATGACGGAAACACCATTTGGGAGTATATGGTATTCATAGACTTAAATAGAGAATATGTAGTGTTGAACCAATGTGATGCCAAAGAATGGGAGGGATATGGTAAAGAAGTTATGGCAATTTTAAGTACGTTGGAATTTAAATAATAGTGAGAAGGGAGAATGTTATTATGAAAAAGAGAAAGTTGATAAGTGTGATTTTGATCCTTGGGTTACTGACTGGATGTGCCGCGTCTAAGTCAGACATGATGACGGAAAGTGATGGCATGGCTTCGGAAGATTTTGTGACAGATGACAGTCTTTATGATGAACCGGCTGATGCTCCAATGGAAGATGCTATTATAGAAGAGTCTACTACTGCTTCACAGGGTGAAGTTTCTGCAAATCGTAAAATCATTGAAAGATTATACATGGATGTGGAAACAAAAGAATTTGATGCTCTAATAGAAAAATTGACAGCAGAAGTTACAACGGTGGGAGGTTACATAGAAAGTTCTTCTGTTTCTGGTAACAGATATGGTTATGATGATAACCGATATGCAGAATTTGTATTGAGAATTCCAACTGGAAAAGATCAATCGTATGCTGTATTTGTTTCTGAAAATGGAACAGTAGTTAATAAGAGAATTGATACGGATGACGT
>JAZQMU010000110.1:0-6834 GCA_045543595.1 Faecalimonas sp. | reverse complement strand
ATTTATCTGGAATTGCGATATATACTGGTTTCTTCGATTTATCTAAGAGCACGCAAGGTGTCTTTGTAATGATCACTGACACTTCATCTCTTGCCACTTCTTCTTTCACAACTTTTTCCAATGTAGCAATATCAAATGCATTTACTTCTGTCACATATTTTACACCGAGAGCTCTGCAAAGCGCTGGAATATCGATTGCATTTGTTGGTTCTCCAAGAAGTGTTTTTCCTGTAGCCGCATGATCTTGGTGACCTGTCATACCTGTTGTGGAATTATCCATGATGATAACAGTACCTGTCGCTTTGTTGTACATCATGTTCATAAGTGAATTCACACCTGTATGTAAGAATGTAGAGTCCCCGATTACTGCGACCCAGTTCTTCACATAATCTTTACCTTTTGCTTTTTCCATACCATGTAAGCTTGAGATACTTGCTCCCATACAGATAGTTGTATCTACAACACTAAGCGGTGCAACTGCCCCAAGTGTATAGCATCCAATGTCACCTGCCGCATGGATTTTCAATTTATTTAACACATAATATACACTTCTGTGTGGACATCCTGGACAAAGGATTGGTGGTCTGCCTGGTGCCATAGCTGGCGCTTTCACATTTACATCTTCTCCAAGAATTGCTTTGCGAAGCATATTGGCACTGTATTCACCTTGTACTGTGAAGATTTCTTTACCAATGGCTTTGATTCCCCATGATTTCACTTGTTCTTCAATCACTGGATCTAGTTCTTCCACAATATATAATGTGTCAACTTTTTCCGCAAACTCAGTGATCAGCTTCTTTGGAAGTGGATTTACCATACCAAGTTTTAATACGGATGCGTTAGGAAGTGCTTCCTTCACGTATTGGTAAGGAATACCGCTTGTAATAACACCAATCTTTGTATCATTCATTTCTACCGTGTTGATAGATAATGTGTTTGCTGCTTCTGCCAGTTCCAAATTACGTTTTTCGATCTCCACATGACGGAGCTTTGCATTACCTGGCATCATAACAGTCTTGCGAATATCTTTCACGTAAGGTTTATCTTCTACTTCTTCACGGTCATAAAGTTCAACTAAACCTTGTGAGTGTGCAAGTCTTGTTGTTGTTCTAAAGATAACTGGTCTATCAAAAGTTTCACTGATTTCATACGCAACTTTCATAAACTCTTTTGCTTCCATGCTATCTGATGGTTCTAAAACAGGAACCTGGGCAGCCCTTGCAACCATACGTGTATCCTGTTCATTTTGCGAACTGTAAAGTCCTGGATCGTCTGCAACAACGATAACAAGTCCACCGTTCACACCCATGTAAGATACTGTGTAAAGTGGATCTGAGGCCACATTCAATCCAACGTGTTTCATACATGCCATAGCACGTACGCCAGAAACACTGGCACCTATTGCCACTTCTGTTGCAACCTTTTCATTTGGTGACCACTCTGCATAGATACTATCTTTATATTTTACGATTTGTTCACTGATTTCTGTACTTGGTGTGCCTGGATATGCAGCTGAAACCTTCACGCCTGCTTCATATGCACCGCGGGCAATTGCTTCATTTCCAAGCATGATTACTTTTTTACTGTTTGACATAATTAGTCATCCTCTCTGTCTCGTTCAAATAATAATTTATTCTATCACAATACTTTCACAATTTAAAGTGTTAATTTGAAAAACACAAAAAAAAGATTGCGCGGTTATCACGCAATCTTTCCATCCTTTTACTTAAAGACCTCTTCCATAGAACTGCTGAGCGCTTCTTCCTGGAATTGTCTTGTATATAAATTGTAATATGTACCTTTTTTTGCAATCAGCTCATTATGTGTACCCTGTTCTACAATCTTTCCATCTTTTACAACAAGAATTACATCTGCTTGTCTGATCGTAGAAAGTCTATGTGCGATCACAAAAGAAGTTCTTCCTTTCATAAGACTTTCAATAGCATCCTGAATCAATTTTTCTGTTACTGTATCAATAGACGATGTCGCTTCATCAAGAACAAAAATTCTTGGATCAGCCAAGATTGCTCTTGCAAAGGAAAGCAGCTGTTTTTCTCCCGTTGAAAGAAGATCTCCACCTTCACCAACCTGACTGTCATAGCCTCGATCCATTCTTGCAATCACACCGTCGGCCGATACACTTTTTACTGCTGCTTCAATCTGTTCCATCGTTGCATCTGGATTACCGTATTTCAAATTTTCCAACACTGTTCCAGAGAACAAATGTGGTGTCTGAAGCACATAACCGATATTACTGTGAAGCCATAATTGAGAACGTTCTCTTGCATCTTTCCCATCGATGAGAATACGTCCCGAAGTCGGTTCAAAAAAACGGCACACTAAGTTTACTAACGTAGATTTTCCCGCACCAGTTTCCCCTACGATTGCCACATTTGTCCCTTGCGGCACATGAAGATTAAAGTGTTCCAGCACATATTCATCTCCATCCGGGTACATAAACGATACATCCTCAAAAGTAATATCTCCATAAAGCGGTTCCCAGTTTTCTTTTTTAGGATCAAAAGAATCTCCATATTTTTCAATCACATCTTCTGTGTCACGAACATCCGATTCTGTTTCCATCAGTCTTGTAAAACGCTCTACATTCACCTGAACCTGAATCAAAAGTGAAATCGCTCTGACAAGCCATTGCACTGGTTCCATCATCCCAATCGCATACGACATAAATACGGATAAAGTACCAAGCTCTAATACGCCTTGAATAGAAATATTACCGCCTTTCCAGAGTACTAAAGCGAGCGCCATGGATGCCGCAAAAGAAATCATGGAAATGAACATCGCACGATAATTTCCCGCACTTACCGAAACGCGATACATCTCTTTCGTTGTCTCTTTGAAATCCTCTTCCATTTTATTCTCGATCACAAGAGTTTTTGTTGTCTTTGCACCTGTGATACCCTCATTAAACTTACCAGTGATCTTGGAATTTTCTTCACGGACTTTACGGTTCAGCATCACGAGTTTCTTTTGGAAGAAGGCCGCTCCAAGTGCTGTAATTGGTACGATCACAATCACCCATAAAGCCAATTTCCAATTGATACTTAGCATCACTACGATTGCACCCACAATGTACGCAATATGCCAGATACTGTCAAATAGCGCCCAGGAAACCATGGACGCAATACGATTCGTATCGCTCATAACACGCGCATGAATATATCCCACACTATTTTGATTAAAATATGAAAATGCCAATGTTTGTAAATGATTGAAACTTACTCGTTTCATATCTCGACCAACATACATTTCAATTTGACAAGCCTGATAAGTACAGATTAAAGAAGTAATTACCTGCGACAAAAGTACTACTGCGTATGCAATGACAAACCATTTCAAATTCTTCAACGTATTGGCTTCCACAAAATAGTTTAAAGCATATCTTTGGAATAACGGCAAGATAATATCAATAACACCACAAAGCAAAGTAGTAACGATCATGCAGATCAGTATACCTTTGTAAGGCTTCAAATATGGAAACAATTTTGGTATTCCAAACCAAGGAAGGGACACTTGTTCTTTTTGATCTTTCATGTTATTCACCCTCCTCTGTCAAAGTCATTTGCATATCATAAATATGGCGGTATGTACCTTGTTTTGCCATAAGTTCATCGTGAGTTCCTATTTCTACGATTTCACCCTTGTCCATTACCATAATGCAATCCGCCTGCATCAAAGTCGTGACACGATGTGCAATTAGAATCACCGTAGAATCACCCAAGTTCTTTTTCAATGCCTGTCGGATTCTTGCATCTGTATCTGCATCTACCGCAGAGAGTGAATCATCAAACACCATGATCGGAGTCTTTTGCGTCAACATTCGTGCAATAGCTGTACGTTGTTTCTGTCCCCCTGAAAGAGTGACACCACGTTCTCCTACGATTGTATCGTAACCATGGGTAAACTCCATTACAGACTTGTCTACACAAGCAATTGCTGCTGCCTCACGCACCTCTGACAGTGTTATTTGTTTCTTTGTAATACCAATATTTTCAGCAATTGTTCTTGAGAATAAGAATGGTTCTTGCAAAACCATACCAATATTAGAACGAACCCATTCTCCTTTTATATCAGCTACATCAACGCCTCCGATCGTAATCTTACCGTTTTCTTCCGGCAAGTCATAAAGACGATTGAGTAAATACATCAAAGTTGACTTCCCAGAACCTGTACTTCCCAGAATTCCAAATGTAGAGCCTGCTGGTATCTTAAAGCTCACGTCCTTTAGCACTGGAATTTCACCATAACCAAAAGTAACATTTTTAAATTCAATGTCTCCATGCATATCTGGAGTCACTGCATCTTCTTTATCTTTTTCCGCCTCTGAATTCATAATATAACAAAGACGTTCTACGGAAACTCCTGCTTTACTTAATTCTGAAATCATACGGCCAAGTTGACGAACTGGACCGGTTAACATTGTATTATAAGAAATGAAGGCAATAAATTCCCCTGCCGACATAGCACCATTCACACAGAAAACAGAACCAAGAATGACCATCAACATCAATTGAAGTCCTGAGAAAAGATCTCCCACAGACCAAAACATAGCCAGGAATTTGCAAAGATCCATCCATGCATTTGTATAAATCTGGTTTTGCTTTTCAAATCGGTCTTTTTCAAACTTTTCACGTCCAAAAGCACGAACTACGCGCACTCCTGTCAGATTTTCCTGCGCGATTGTTGAAAGAACTCCTTCATTTTCATCACACTTCATGAAACTATCGCGAATGTTCGAATGAAAATAGAATGAATAACCTACAATGATCGGAATGAAAATAACCGCTACCATGGCCAATTTAGTATTCATAGAAAACATGAATACTAAAGACATTGTAATCAAGATCACAATACGGAATACGCTTGTAAGTTGTTCTGAAATAAAATTCTTGATCATCTCAACATCGGATGTACAACGTTGAATGATATCCCCTGTCTGATTCTTCATATGCCATGAAAATGGCAATCTCTGAATGTGAGAAAACAAACGGTCACGCATAGTTTTCACCAACGCTTCCGCGCCTTTTGTATTGTAAAGGTTAAATGTATAGCGAAACAGCGCAGAAAAACCTGCAATGATCACAATCGCAATACCAATGATCCAGATGCGTTCTCTAAAATACACTACTCCTCCCATAGATTCCACCATATCGATCAGAAATCCTGGAAGATCTAGTTTTTCTGTTCCGATCACACTATCAACAGTGGTACGAATCAATTGTGGTGATAGCATCTCAAGGACTGTTACCAAAAGAGCCGACACAATACTGATCACAAAATAGTGAAGATTACCTTTTAAGAATTCAAGTACCAAAGATACTTTTGTATACTTTTTCATAACGTCTCCTTTCTTCACCGTAATACCTATATACTAAAACAAAACCAGACTTTCCACAAGGGAAAATCTGGTTTTAAATCATTACTATAATTAGAAATCAAACAGTGACAATTGATTCGATTCTGGAAGGTCTCCAAAGAGCCCCAAATCTGCCATAAAATCAACAACTGTCTTACTTACTTTTGTACGTTGTCTGAAGTCATCCAAAGATAAATACGGACCATCCGCCGCTGCCATTTCTACGGCATCTGCCGCTTTTTCACCCATTCCTTCAATACTGCTGAATGGTGGAAGGAGCTTTCCGTCTATGATCTGGAACTTCGTTGCCTTGGAATTATAGATGTCGATTGGAAGAAATTCAAATCCTCTTGCATACATTTCCTGAACGAGCTTCATATCTTTCAAAGTATCTTGTTCTTTGTTTGAAAGAGAATCTTTCCTTCTCATATAATCGCGCATATAGTACTCCAACTTTTCTTTTCCCTGGCACATAAGTTCATAAGAAAATGCACTGGCTCGGATACTAAAATACGCCGCATAATATGCCAATGGGTAATACACTTTACAGTAGGCAATACGATATGCCATCATTACATATGCTGCTGCATGGGCTTTTGGGAACATGTATTTAATCTGTTCACATGACCATGCATACCAATCAGGAATTCCATGGGCAAGCATATCTTCTTTCCATTCTGGCCAATTTCCACATTTTCCCTTTGCAACCTGTCCTTTACGAACAGCCTCCATGATTTTAAATGACTTCTCACTTTCCACGCCGTTGTTGATGAGGAAAGTCATAATATCATCACGAGTACAAATGGCTGTTGAAATCGTTGCTTTTCCTTCTTTGATCAGCGTCTGTGCATTGTTGAGCCATACGTCTGTTCCGTGGGAAAGTCCTGAAATACGAATCAGATCTGACAAAGTTTTTGGCTTTGTATCTACAACCATCTGAATAACGAAATCTGTGCCAAATTCTGGAATACCGAGACATCCAACCGGACAACCTCCAATGTCTTCTGGCAAGATACCAAGGGAACTTGTATCTGCAAAGAGCTGCATGACACCTGGGTCATCCAGTTTGATCTCTGTAGCAACAAATTTTTCTCCTGTCAACTGTTCTACCAATTCTTCCAGGTACTTGATCATCGTAGGATCATCATGACCGAGAATATCAAGTTTCAACAGGTTATGGTCAATAGAGTGATAATCGAAATGTGTGGTAATGATATCTGTCTCCGTATCATTTGCAGGATGCTGAACTGGTGTAAAAGAATTAATATCCTGACCAATTGGAAGTACGATGATCCCACCAGGGTGCTGCCCTGTACTTCTTCGAATACCTGTACATCCCAGAAGCAGTCTTTCAATCTCACATTTACGTTTCCCCTGACCACGTTCTTCATAGTAATTCTTCACATAACCATATGCTGTTTTATCAGCCAATGTACCGATCGTTCCTGCACGGAAGGTTT
>JAZQMU010000109.1:0-4325 GCA_045543595.1 Faecalimonas sp. | reverse complement strand
GCAAAATCAAAATTATTCAATGAGATCAGTAAAACTGAAAAAACAAAAATTACAACATATGCCGCAAAATACATATAAACTCCTTGAAGTGTATGCTCTGCCACTTTTTTCTCGTTTACCTTGACGATATTTACAGACTTTGGATGTAATAATCTTTTTAATTCTCGTCCAATACTCTTGATCATGATCAGAATTCTGGATACTTTCATACCACCACCAGTTGAACCAGCACAGGCTCCAACAATCATTAAAAGTAATAATATACATTTTGAAAATTCTGGCCACAAGTTAAAATCTGCCGTCACGAAACCTGTAGTTGTTATGATTGCTGCCACTTGGAACACCGCATAACGAAATGCTTTACCAATGCTGCCATATACAGAAATAATATTTGTTGTAATTAATGCAGTAGCAACCAGGATAATTCCCAAATAAGTACGTACTTCTTCATTTTTCAACACAGCTTTGATTTTTCTCAGAATTAGCAGATAATACATATTAAAATTAATTCCGAATAAAATCATGAAGACAGTGATAACTCCATCAATATATGCACTGTCATAAAATGCAATACTTGTATTTTGATTACTGAATCCTCCGGTACCTGCAGTACTGAATGAATGTATAATACTATCATACAAATTCATACCCCCCAACAACAAAAGTACCACTTCTGTTGCTGTCAGTGTGAAATACATACCGTATAAAATTCTTGCAGTATTTCTTGCTTTTGGAACCAGCTTGTCTGTCTCCGGCCCTGGCACTTCAGCTCGCATCAAATGCATGGAATTCTTATCTTCCAAAGATACAATCAGCATAATAAATACAAGCACTCCCATACCACCGATCCAGTGGGTAAAACAACGCCAGAATCCCATTCCTTTTGGCAAGGATGCCATATCTGACAATATTGAAGATCCTGTTGTCGTAAATCCAGATACCGTTTCAAAAAACGCATCTACATAAGAAGGAATTGTACCAGAAAGCCAAAATGGAAGCGCTCCAAACAGAGACCATAATATCCAAAGGCATGCAATAATTACAAAACCATCTTTACCATAGATTTGTGTGTTTTTAGGTTTTTTAAAACCAAACAAAAGGTACACAACTAATAAAATAACACTTGTGATTCCAAAATACTTCCAACCTTCTTCTCCGTAAATCAGAGACACAACTGCAGGAATCAATAATACTAAAGCTTCCACGCCCAGCATCTTGCCAAGCATATATCTTGTCATTTTTAAATTCATACTCGCGCCTCTATTCTAAAATATCAATGATGTCACGTATTTTTTTTGTTTTAGTAACAACTACCACAATGTCTCCCGGCAATATACAGTCATTACCACTAGGAATAATCACTTCTCGTTTTCTTCCGATACAAGCTATCAATATATTTTGTTTTGTTTTTAAATCTTTTAAAGGAATATTTATATATCGTTCATCGTCTCTCGCAACAAATTCCAAAGCTTCCACACGTTCATCAACCAAACGATATAATGATTCCACATTTGAGCTGCTGAGTGAATTTTGTCTAGCACTTACATAACTAAAAATTGCGTCTGCAGTTGCTGTTTTTGCTGATACAAGACAATCGATACCAAGTCCATCAACCATCTCTGCTCTACTATCCTCATCAACTTTTGCAATAATCTTAGGAACGCCTTGTTTTTTTGCAAAAAGCCCCATGATGATATTTTCCTCATCAAGACTTGTTAACGCAACCAATGCATCCGCATCTTTAATACCTTCTTCAATCAGCAATTCATGCTCAGTAGCATCTCCATGAATGATGGTTGCCTCAGGTAACTGTTCACAAAGATACTCACATTTTTCCATTTTATGCTCAATAATCTTTACATTCATATTCATTTTGCAAAGCTGTTTCGCAAGGTAATACCCTACACGTCCACCACCACAAATGATAACATTTTTCACGCGGTTTTTACGGTTACCAATTTGTCGGAAAAATTTTTCTATGTTGGCATGGGTTGCTACAATATAAAGTTTGTCCCCTTTCTCGAGCACAAAATCACCGTCTGGGATAAATACTTCATTTCCCCTCTTAACGGCCACAACCAATAATTTGATCAAGAATTTTTTATAAATATCAACTAATTTACGACCTATGAGTTCGTTCTCGTCTTTTAATTGAAATTCAACGACTTCCATTCTCCCTTTCATGAAAACTTCGACTTTATCTGCTGCTGGGAAAATAAGTACTCTTGCCACTTCGTTAGCTACTACATGCTCTGGATTTATTGCCATACTAAGATGTAAGTCTTCCTTTAATACGTCAATCTGTTTATAATAAATCGGATTACGTACGCGTGCGATCGTGTGCTTTGCACCTAATCGTTTTGCTACGAGACAGCTCAGCATATTCTGTTCATCAGTCGATGCACATGCAACAACCAAATCTGCATGCGGAACATCTGCTTCCATCTGAACTTCTGCGCTTACACCATCTCCTTTAACGCAAAACACATCTAAAGTACTGTTTGCAACTTCTAATCTAGACGCACTATTGTCAATCATTGCCACATCATAACTTTCTTCCGAAAGTTGTTTTGCAAGTTTAAATGCAACTTTACCATCACCTATAATTACGATCTTCATTTTCCTCTTCCTCATTTAATCGATTATTTGCTTAGATAGAGGAGATTATACCACTTTTCCGTGCAATAAACAAGAGGACATAGTACTAACTATGTCCTCTTAGTTGTTTCTTAAATTACTGGATTACTCCTCATTTGCACGTAATTCGATTTCTTTTGCCTGTACATCTGATGGAGCTTGTTCGTAACGTACGAATTCATATTCATATGATCCACGTCCACCTGTCATTGAACGAAGTACTGTACAGTAACCGAATACACCTGTCATAGGGATATCAGCTTCAATTTCTGTTTTGCCGCCTGCTACTGGATTCATACCAAGTACACGACCACGACGTTTATTTAAATCACCCATTACATCACCTGTATATTCATCAGGTACTGTAACTTTAATATTAGCGATTGGTTCTAATAATACTGGGCTAGCATCCATGAAGCCTTTCTTGAACGCTTGAACTGTAGCTGTCTTGAATGCCATTTCTGAAGAGTCTACTGGATGGTAAGATCCATCGTATAATACAGCTTTAACACCTACTACAGGGTATCCAGCTACAGGACCTTTCACTACAGATTCTTGTAAACCTTTTTCAACTGCTGGGAAGTAGTTCTTTGGAACTGCACCACCAACTACGATTTGTTCAAATGTTACTGGTGTTTCTAAATCGCCAGAAGGTTCAAATGTCATCTTAACGTGACCATATTGTCCATGTCCACCTGATTGTTTCTTGTATTTAGAATCAACGTCAGATTTTTTACGGATTGGTTCACGGAAAGCAACTCTTGGTGTTTCTAAAGCAACATCAACTTTGTAACGAGAAGCTAATTTGCTAACTACGATATCTAAGTGTTGATCACCCATACCATAGATTAAAGCTTGACGGTTTTCGCTGTCGTTAACAGCTTTAAGTGTAACGTCTTCTGCACACATCTTAGCAAGTGCTTGAGATACTTTATCTTCATCACCTTTTGCTTTAACAACATATTTCATATATGTATATGGTTTAGAGTATTCTGTTGCTGCAAACATAACTTGTGTATTCTTTGTAGAAAGAGAATCACCAGTTTTTACTTCTTGTAATTTAGCGATCGCACCGATATCACCTGCGTGAAGTTCTGGAACTTCTACTGGTTTGTTACCGATCATTGTGTATAATTTACCAAGTTTTTCTTCTGTATCATTAGATGCGTTGAAAAGAACATCATCACCTTTTAATACACCTGAGCAAACTTTAACGAATGAGTATTTACCGATGAATGGGACAACCATTGTCTTAAATACATATGCGCTCTTAGATTTTGCGAAGTCGTAGTTTGCTTCGAAAATGCTGTTTGTTTTACGGCTGATACCTGCACATTGTTTCTTGTCTGGGCTTGGGAAGAAACGTACGATATCTGATAATAAGTTAGCAACACCGTGAGCTAATGTGTTAGAACCCATAGCTACAGGAACGATGCTTCCATCACTAACTTGTGTACGCATAGCTGCACGAATTTCTTCTACTGAGAATTCTTCGCCTGCGAAGTATCTGTCCATGAAATCTTCACTTGTTTCAGCAACTGCTTCCATTAAAGCGTCACGGCAGATTTCTAAGTTTGGTAAACAGTAATCAGGGATTTCACATTCTTCTCTTGAAGCGAGACCTGTATATCTTCTACCTGCATTTTTGATTACGTTGATATAACCAACTAATTTTTCATTTTCACGAA
>JAZQMU010000108.1:0-3561 GCA_045543595.1 Faecalimonas sp. | reverse complement strand
GCAATCTGGCAGGAGCTTTTTCTGTGAAATAAATGTTTCATCCCATCAAACCTCCTATGCTTTTTTGAAGATACCAGTCTTAGTAGCTGCTGCAAGGTCTGCATCTAAAACTACCAACTGTGGGAATTCTTCTGCCAATTCTTTTAAAGCGTTACCATAACTTTCTCTAGTTGCAATCTTCTTTACATCTGACATAATGCGGCACCCCTTTCTTCAAGTTCTTTCATAGCCATTTCAAATTGTTCATCGTTCGGAGCTACTCCATGCCAAGAAGCCTTATCTTCCATAAATGACACACCTTTGCCTTTTAAAGTCTTGGCAATGATTGCTGTTGGTTGTCCTTTTGTTTCTCTTGCTTCTTTTAATGCTGCTTCAATTTCATCAAAGTTGTGTCCATCAATATTGATTACATGGAAATTGAAAGCTTCAAATTTTTTATCAATTGGATATGGTGAGTTTACGTCTGAAATCGCACCATCAATTTGTAAATTATTGTTGTCAACAATAACTACAAGGTTATCTAATTTTCTGTGTGCGGCTAACATTGAAGCTTCCCACACTTGACCTTCCTGAATTTCACCATCACCAAGAAGTGTATATACTCTGTAAGAATCTCCATAGATTTTTGCTGCTGCTGCCATACCTACTGCTGCTGAGATTCCTTGTCCCAAAGAACCAGATGACATATCCACACCTGGAACATGTTGCATACAAGGATGTCCTTGAAGATAAGATCCAACTTTTCTAAGTGTTGTCAAATCTTCCACTGGGAAAAACCCTCTGTTAGCAAGGGTCGAATAAAGACCTGGCGCTGTGTGTCCTTTCGATAATACAAATCTGTCTCTGTCTTCTTTGTCTGGATTTGCAGGATCTACATTCATTTCTTCAAAATATAGATATGTGAAGAGATCCGCTGCTGATAACGATCCACCTGGATGACCTGATTTTGCACTATGAACAGCTGTCACAATGCCCTTACGAACTTCGTTCGCCATTTTCATCAACTCTAATTTGTTCATAATCTTCCTCTCATCTTTCTGAATAATTCTTTATATACTGCCTCTATTATACGCCATATAGGACTATCTTGTACAGTTTTATTTCTATTTTCGTCTATTTAAACATTTTCCATAGTTTATGCTTCGTAGTTTCGTGACAAAATGCAACATCAATTGCATTTCGCTGATACTGTTTTAATTCTTCCGCTGTAATCCCAAATCTTTCCTGTAAAAATAGAACCTCTTTTTCAATGCTGGTATTACTTACTGTTCGGTTGTCGGTGTTCACAGTTACTAAAAGTCCTGCATCTGCAAACTCTCGAATCGGGTACACTTCATCTTTTTGCAACGCCTTTGTCTGGTAGTTGCTGATCGGACACATTTCAATTCCAACCCGCTTTTTTCTACAAAGTTCTTGTATCTCCGGATTGCCTGCCATAGCAATTCCATGGCCGATGCGTTGCGCTCCCCATTCTACTGCCATCTTAATATTATTTGCATTTCCACATTCTCCCGAATGAATGGTAAATGGATAATCCAAGCGTTTTGCTTCTTCAAACAACGGACGAAATATTTCTCTTGGAAATCCCGCTTCATTTCCTGCAAGATCCACCGCGCATAATCCTTCTCCCAAATATGGGCGACATTCCTTCAGCATTTGCAGATTTGTCTTCTCATCGTGATGGCTCATCATGCATGTGATCACCTGATACTCAATACCGCTTTCTGCTTTCCCTGCCTTAAGTCCATCAAGAACTGCTTCCATGATTTTGCCACAGTTTAGTCCTTGACTTACAGAAAGCTGAGGTGCAAAACGCACTTCCACATAAACGATGTCATCTTTTTGCAAATCTAAAAGAAACTGTCTTGCAGATTCTTTTAATCCATTTTCTGTCTGGATACAAGTTAGCGGAAGATCAAACTTTTCCAAATACTCCGCCAAGCTTTCACAATCATCTGGAACTTGAACTTCCCTTTCCGACAAAGGTCTTCCCAGGATACGCCCCATACTCTCTATATTCATCGAACCATCTAAATGGCAATGAAGATCAATCTTCGGCATAATCAAGAAATCCTCCTTCCAGACATGTTTATTTCAAATTCCCAGGACCAAATCCCATTGGGAAAAGTGTCCCCAATTTTTCTACTTTATAGTGTTCCTCATCAATCGCCATAATAATATCAAATGTTTCAGGAGCACAAAATTCCATCATCACCTGTCGGCACACGCCGCATGGAGCTGTGTAATCCAGTTTTCCCTCTTTCTTACCACCCACAATACAGATTGCATCAAATTCCTTTACTCCTTCACTGATTGCCTTAAAAAACGCCGTACGCTCTGCACAGTTTGTCGGTGTATATGCCGCATTTTCAATATTGCAGCCTGTGTAAATCTTTCCATTCTTTGCTAAGAGTGCTGCTCCCACTTGAAATTCCGAGTATGGTGAATAAGATTTTTCGCGTGCCTCCATTGCTGCTCTGATCAATTCTTTTACATCTATCATTTATTTATCCTCTTTGATAATCTTACGAATTGCCTCTACTGCTACCTGAATTGCAAGATCTGTATCATGCACAACCGGATTATCCAATCCAAGTTTTTCTCTTTCCTGATTTGCCATCACAAGGAAACAAGAACCTGCACGTACTTTCAGGTAATCAGAAACAATAAAGATTGCTGCCGATTCCATCTCAGATGCTAAGCATCCCATTCTTTTCCACGCTTCCCATTTATTTAAAAGCTCATAACTCACTGGTTTTGATTCCGGATCGTGTTGTCCGTAGAATGCATCTTTACATTGCACCACACCAACATGGTGACGAACACCAATTTCTTTTGCTGCTGCTACCAAAGCAGTTGTAATATCAAAGTCAGGAACAGCTGGATATTCGATTGGTGCATATTCCTTTGAAGTTCCTTCCATGCGGACTGCACCTGTCGCGATCACCACATCACCACTCATCACATCCGGCTGCATACCGCCGCAAGTTCCGATACGGATAAATGTGTCCGCACCTGCTTTCACTAACTCTTCTACTGCGATAGACGCTGATGCTCCGCCGATACCTGTAGAAGTCACACTGACTTTCACTCCATCAAGATAACCAGTGTAAGTTACATATTCTCTGCTGTCAGCTACAAGTTCCGCGTTATCAAAATATTTTGCGATCTTTGCACAGCGTTTTGGATCTCCTGGCAAGATGACATATCTTCCTACATCCCCTTGCCCAACTTGAATGTGATATTGTTTATCTGCGTTTTCTGAGTAATTCATGAACCTATCTCCTTTCCTCTATTTCCCAAATTTAATATTTTTTTATTTTTGGGAAGTAACTATTTATTCAATAACCAATCTGCCACATCCACAATCCTAATACCCTCATATTGATATTCCGGATTTCTTGTTCGTGCTATTACCACTTTAGGATATGCATCCTTTATTTTAAGTAAAGGATCGACTTCTCTTTTAAAGGTTTCGGGCAAGGTTATATTATCCGAAACTTGAATATAAATTTTCTCACTTCTTTTCAAGGCAACAAAGTCAATCTCTTTTTTATACAA